>MVQW01000292.1 GCA_002067265.1 Methanomethylovorans sp. PtaU1.Bin073
CCTCTATCTCTGTATACAACTTCATTCAATTCAGAGAGATCTATCTGAGAATCATGAACCGATGCAGTTGTTGTTTTGAATCTTCTGATCAATTCATGATCCTTATCGATGATCGTGTGGAACTTGTAACCAAAATGTGACTTGCCGCCTTTCTTTGTCCAGGTTCCGTCCTTACTTCTACTTGTTTTTGCTTCTTTTCCTCTAGGTTCATCTGCTTTAGCATGTCCCGGATTTGAATGGATGAAAGTAGCATCCTGAATCATTCCTTTTCTGATCTTCAATCCCAGAGAATCAAGCTGCTTCTGCATCTCATTCCATATTTGCTCTTCTTTACCATTATCGACAATTCTCTTCCGAAATGACCAGACAGTTGTACTGTCTGGTATATAGTCTGGAAAATCTATGAATTTCTGGAAGGATATTCTATCAATGCATTGTCGCTCAAGTTCAGCATCAGAAAGACCATGCCATTGTTGTAGTACAAGCATTTTGAACATGACAATGACATCAGCTTCAGGCCTACCGCCTGAAGCTGTTCTATTGTTATACATTGATTCGAGAATAGGACGAAATGGTTTCCAGTCTATTAATGATTCAATTTCAGCAAGCTTGTCACCAACAGACTGAAGGCGTTTATATTTTTCATTAAGTGCAAAACCAATTAGATCATCCATAATTGTTAATTTGCTTAGATATTATTTATATTTTAGTAGAATGTGATGCTAGAGAGAATAGGTTTATCGAAATTCTCAATAATAATTCCGCTGATTTTTATACACAATCAAAACGTGCACATAGACAAAAGTTTACTTTAAATACATTTTAAATTTAAACTGTTAAGAAATGGCGCCATATTGTATATTAAAATATGCATTTAATAAAGCAATTTAATAAAAGTATATAGTAAACAAGTAACTATAACAAATATATATCATATAATCTACTATTTAGTAGATATTTTGCAAATTAGTATACACTTAGAAATATATATTTTACAACACATTTTTAAAATGATTTTCGGCTTGAAATGTAAGATCTTGTAAAAGTAGTGAGTAACAATACTTTTTACGAGCTTCTACGCGAAAAGCGTAAAAGTAAATGAGCTAAGAGAGGGAAATGATTCAGAGGAGTTATTTTTATTTAACTATATTTATAATATAGTTTTTTATCTGTTTAGTCTACCCTATTTAAATCAAATACACCTAAATAAGTATAGGCTGAAAGTAGAAATATGACTATTATTTTTGCGAAAAAAGGGTATGAACGCTATAATCATAAAGACTATAGGAATAAGAGCCAGAACTATGCATCTATTCTAATCTCCACCTAAATTATGTAGATAATGGGGGGGTTGCAGGCAAGAATGTGTGTATTCTTATAGTCTTTGTAACGCTTCACTTAACAAAAACACACATTATTTTTGAGTTTAAACTTCATACACATAGTGTATGTGAATCGGATGTTTTGCAGATATATATTTAGCCAATATTTAACAAGATCTTATATTCTGCCACACGAATTAACTGAAAATAAGAGTATTGATCACATTTGTAACTAATAATACGATTTAATAAAATCACATTGTAATCTTTAACATTACTCTAACTGTAAATGATTCATATACTTATCATTTTTATTATACAATCGTATTAAATATAAATTAAATTTTTACTGTCACGGTATATAGATACTTAAAGTAATAGTATAAGAGTAAAAATAAAATTGTTTTGATGTAACTAATTATAGTTACTAAACTGTTTAACATACTAATAAAATAAAAGAGTTGTTTTTAATTTTTAAAAGCATTAGTTTTTAGTTAGAAAATAAAAATACTAAATGTTTTTGTAAAAATTTTACTAAAATCTTCTTCCGGAGATATTGATGGCACATCAACAAAAAGTGAGAAAAACATATTAAATATCTAAAGTGATCCCGAATACGTCCTGGAACTTTTTGTACTTCTTGCGGGCCCTATACAAGTATTGCCTTACATATTTTTTTCCAAGGGATTTAGCCATCATAGATTCTATCTCCGAGGGAGAGAATATAGTAGTAAGCTTATTCATTGGCACATTTGTAAGGTCTGTGTAGTAGGGGTCTTCCAGTTTGGGGTTTTCTCTCCTTAACAGCTTTTCTTCTTTTTGAGGATCCCCGCTCTGAACATCTGATTCCTTATAGGAAAAAAAGTGAGAGATGGGCTGTTCACTGACCCAGTTCCATTCTCTGTCGTAAAGGTTGATAAAAGAAGCACCACACTTTTCACAATATGCAACTACCGCTGTATTATCACCAAGATCATGATAGCTTTGACTTATTATCTGAGCATCGCAGAAACTGCATGTTCCTATAGGATTTTCGGTCAGGTCGTAAGATGGAACTATAGTGTTATCCACCAGCAGGAAATTGTTAGAAGAATCGTATTTAAAAGGCATGATGCTACCACATTATGAAATGGATATCTTAATCTTCATTGATAACCTTATCGTTATTTATCGCTTATCTTAGCACCTTTGACCCATATTTGTACACCTTCTACTCATTTATTACAAACATTTTTATACTTTAAAGGAGAATAACTGTATAATGCTTTGGCAGAGGTGAAACTATGGATTCGATAAAATCCAAAATAAAACGGAGACTTCAGACTTTTATCGAGTTGGATGTGAATGGATTGCGCACCCATATTCTATCTGTGTTCTTACAGGTCCAGAAGACCACAATAGACGAACTGCACCAGCAGATCACGTCGAAGTTCGAGATATCAAGAAGCGCTGTTGCCTCGATGGTAGGATACATCTATTCCAAACTAGGTATATTGAGATCCTACAAAGAATCTTACAAAACACCGATCGTATATTCCCTGAAAGAAGAATATGCCGATCTTTTGCGCACAGAACTTGAATCAAAGAAAATCCAGCTATCTGGTATCTGAGATCTCACAGTGAAATGTCTATAGTAAAGGATGCTCCAAGGACATCAACTACCATTGTTATACGATCCGACTCAAATGCAAGGATCACACATTCACGGGATCCATATTATAGCTTAATGAGGCGTCTGTTCCAGGAAGAGACTACAGCTATAAGAGGACAAAAATTCCTTTTGCTGGTCGAAGAGAGGCAGAAGAGCGGTAACCCCCTTAGATCAGACGAATGGAAGGAGATAATGGAACAACTTGGAGTTGATCGCAGCTCTTTCTATTCAATGCGTAATAAGCTCCTAGGTGCTGGGTTGATATCAAACCGGAATCGTGAATATCGTCTTTCCGGTCAGTTCAGTAAAGATTTGCTGGACATGGCAAGATGGTGGTGGACAGCGGTCCTCAATGAAAATCCCGACAGCATGTGATAAAGCGATACCTTAATATACGAAATCTACAATTAAGGAGATACATTCACCGCAGCCCGGTAGTGTAGTGGTCAATCATGCAGGACTCTGGATCCCGCAACCTCGGTTCGAATCCGTGCCGGGCTATCAAAAAACGCTATGTAGTCCTAACATGGCAATCTCTTTTACACACTCTTCTTTTATAAGATATGTACTCTGTGAAGATAAAGACTTTCCTGAGAGAACTGTCTGGAGGTTGAAGAGCATGTTTTACAGCAGCTTTGAATTGAAACCTCACATAATTCTATAGGCTGCGATATTTTCAAACAACATTCCCTTCAACAATAGCGATCTCCTCATCTGTAAGCCCGTATAGCTTATACACAAGCCTGTCTATCTCGGTGTCAGTTGCATTGATACGGCGTTGGATCATCTCTTTCTCACTGCCAAGTTTTGCAGCATCAAGCTTTTTGTGTAGTTCAAGCATTTGTTCGACAAGGGATACCATCTTGTCATGTCTGGCTACATCTTCGGGATGTGAAGGGTCGATGGTACGGATCGGGAGTTGCTCAATGTACTGTCGATTGTATGCATAGTAACCACCTCTGAATTGACTGCTTACAATTGATATTATAAAGTTGGTTATTTTTGAATTCAGTAAGCCAAGAATATAGCAATATGAAAGATGGAAATCATCGTTCAGTATAATACCATATCCACCGCCACCACCACCACCACTGCCTACAAAATAGTATTCACCATTTCTATCAAAGGTGAATGAAGGCTCTAAAGCTATTGACGGAGTAATTATTTTTTGTTTGGCAAACAATGTAACACTTTTCGGATATACATACCCATACCACTCTTCGTGTTTCATTTTTCCCTTTTCTCTATTACGAAGTGTTTCATAATTTTCAAAGAGATAGGCCCAAGAATTGGGGTAGTATTTTTCAAAGTCGTCCTTAACAATAAGAATAGTCTTATTTGATTCTGATGACATTTTAGAATCATAAGGGAACAATACCACTTTCGATGGTTTAGCGGAGTAACGTTTGATATCTAATGACCCTTTACATAATGGATGAGCAACTTCTCTTTCTAGTTCATAATTTTTTCCAGTTGCATTTGATTTTACTTTAATATATTTTAAATCACTAATTCCAATTGGTTCTAATAGATAAATTGAATCCGAGCTAGTTACAAGTCCTTGAAATATTTTTGTTGAAACTTCATTTAATTTGACTGGCATTGAACTTAATTTCTTGAATAATTCGCCTCTCTCATCGACAATAAAATTCCACTCTGAATGTGAAGCCACTTCGCTTAAAACACAACCCGAAACACAATCTCCATTTTGGAGCCATGAATTCAATGAGTCAACCTTTTTAAAAACAAATGATTGATGTTCTTCTTTGTTTAGGAAAAGAAGACATGTATAAGTAGTTGCGTTCTTGAAGACTTGCTGGTGTCCAAAATGGACTATCTCACTTATACTTTTGTTTTTTGAAATAAAGTTTCGTAATGGTTCCCCATATTTAGCATTGAAAAACTTGTGGGGAAGAATATATCCCAGTACCCCATCTTTGTTTAGAAGTGAAAGACCTTTTTCGACAAAGACAACATAGATGTCATAATTACCTTTACTTGCGGATTTATATAACTTTTTATAAAATTCAACTTCAATCGGTGCCCATTCTTTCATTGCTTGAATTCTTACATAAGGCGGATTACCGAGAACTGCATCAAAGCCTCCTTGCTCAAAAACATCAGGAAACTCCTGCTTCCAATCAAATGCATTGATCCGGTAGAACTCATCATCGTTATCAAGTGTCATCTGAATAGTGGAATAAATATCAGGACCAATAAGCGAATTACCACATTTAATGTTCTCATCCAAGGATGGAAGCACTCGCTCCTGAGTGATGGTAAGCTGTTTGGAGATACGCTCGCCCTTTTCACCTTCCAGCACCTTGAGAAGAAGGGAAAGCTTCGTTACTTCTACTGCTTGCTGATCAATATCCACACCGTATATGTTGTTAAGCAAGATCCTTTTCTTTTCATCTGATGTAAGCCGCCAATCATCATCACTCATCTGATAGATAGGGAAATCATAATCGCTTCCTGCAGACCTTACTTTCTTTCTTCCTTTCTTAGTGGAAACAGGTTTTACGGGCAAAAGCTTTTGGACCTCTTTATCAGTGGCAGACTTTCCTTCTTTCATCAATGGTACAAGATGGGTTATGTACCAATCAACGTGCCAGTTAAGAAGGTACTGATAAGCACCAATCAAAAAGGAACCTGAACCACATGCGGGATCAACAACTTTCAAGTTAGATACTTCTGTGGGATTTTTGTTCTCAACAAGCTTACCAATAGTGTTATTTACAATGTATTCCACGATGTAAGTAGGAGTATAGTAAACGCCCCCGGCTTTCTTTACCTCCGGCTTCTCTTCAATCTTAGCCTGATGAGATGCAGTTAGCCTAATGACCTTTCCCAAGAATTGCTCATATACCTGTCCCAAAATATCGGCGGGAATTACAGAGAACTCATACGGAGATTCAGGATAATACAGCCTGCTTACAATATGCTTGAGGGTCTTATCATCGATCTCAAGAGATGTGGTTAGAATGTCCGGCTCTTCCATACCATCTTCATGCCTGAAATGGAATAGACCGGAATTGTATTTGTCATCGGCATGTAGAAAGAGATCAATCAGATTTTTGTAAACACCCTTTCCCTCAACTTTTACTTTAAGCTGACCATATTCTTCAATTCCCCTGTCCTCACAGATACGCAAAAATATGATCCTGTCGATGATCTTCTGCACAGCGAGGTTCAATTCCCGCACTGAAAGATTCGCATTTCTAAGAGCAAGGTTCTTGGCAAGTTCCTCCCTCCAGCCTTCGATCTCCGCCAGGAAAGCATCATCTATGCCTGCCGTACCCTTGCCGCCTCTCTTCTGCACCAAACTATCGGCAAGGTCATCGAATTTGCCTGTAAAGACAGCCTTTTTTGAATATTTCGATACTATCTCATCCCATTTTGGGATATAATCCTTGTAGGTGTAATACTCGATACGCCCAAGTGAGGAATTATCATTAGGTGACGGTTTCCTCGTACAGTCATAGACAATGAACTCCTCGAAATCCGTAAGGATGCTTACAGGCAGCTTAGCACTCCATGCATAACGGCGAAGCTGATATGCAGGCTCAGGATTCTCTTTAAGGTTTACTGCCGGTTTCTTTGCTTCGACAAAGAACTTCCTGACCCCGCCGATCCTGAAAGAATAATCCGGTGCTTTGGTCTTGCCACCCACCTTCACAGCATCCTCGTGGATGACTTCCTTATACCTCTCATCGTATGCCTGAGTATTATCCACATCCCAGCCAAGCGCCTTAAAAAGTGGATCAATGAACTCTCTTCTCACTTGTGTTTCATTGTAAGATGGTGATGTGTATTTTTGGTAATATTGATCAAAACGTTCTACAAGTTCTATTATTTCTGTGGGGACCGGCATATAATCAATTACTATTGAAGATACTTGCATTTATAGTTGTCAACCGTTGTTTCAAAAATAATAGATACAAATATCAGCCAAATGACGCAAACTGGTAATGATTTCAAACTTCTTATCTACAACATCTGGAGAAGCAGGACCTCATAGAATGCCCTAGAATCGATTATTTTTAGAAAAAGGTACTAACACCTTAACCACACTGCGAAATCGCCATAGCGGGTCTAATTTTAAGCCCTGGTTCAACAGCCATAACCTGACAGACGAAAAAAGAACATACCCCTGACATACTCCCACCACTAAAGCTGGTGGGGTTCCATAGTTAGTTGCGTTCCAACCAGAGCTATTTTAGGGGTATTAGTACTCTCTACCACTAAATCTCTTTCTTTAGCCTAAAAAAACTATCTCTGACCATCCTTAGTACATAGTGAGCATAAGAATAGCTGTTAATACAATTCCCAGAGATAGGACTAGAATCATATAAAAGATAATTTCAATGTCTGCATCCATACTCTACATTTATACTATTTTTCTGGTATGAATTTTATGCTCCTAAATAATCAATTAGAACTTGAACGCTTCCTTATGCTTCTCGTAGTACCCACAGGCCATTTTATAGCTCGCCCAACAGCATGCATTGCCTAATATAATGCACTTCAGAACCATCTCAGGTTCCACATCTGAATAGTACTCAACGATCTTGGGAATGCGTATCAAGGTAAGGGCTCCTGTCCTGAACTCAATATGGTAGGCATTCACTTTGTCGTAGGTGTCTTGGTCGATTGGGTACATAGTGGGTACTTGGACTTGAGGTAATAAGCACCTGAGCCAAGCGGGGTGAAAGTAACTTTTGTACTAAGAAGCGGAACAAGCAACCTTGTAGATATCACGGAACTTATGAGATGCAGCAGATTCGAAGAACCAATAAAGATTAAAATGATGTTGCTAATCTGGAAAACCAAAAAAGGTTACAAAGAAAAGGTGAACAATGAGAGAGACTGTCCTAGTATCCCTATGTGGTTTCGGTGTTCCATGCAGATACCACGGAAAAACCCACAAGATGGGGCATGAACTGTACAAGCGGAAGAAGACAGAAGCTCTAAGGGAGAAATATGAAATACTTCCATTATGCGGTGAACAGCTTGGTGGTTTACCCACTCCACGCCCAGGATGTGAGATCGTGGGTGATAAGGTCATCAGTAGGACTGGAGAGCATGATTTTACAGCGGAATATCAAAAAGGTGCCTCTGAAGTCTTGCGCCTTTGCAGGATATTCGGTGTGCAGAAAGCATATCTGTTAAAGAATAGTCCAATGTGTGGCCGTGGATATGGAGTGTTGGCTAGGTTACTGGAAGAAAACGGGATACGGGTGTATGATTTATGACGTTTTTAGAAAAATACAAATATTATTTCCCGTATGATTCTTGCAGTACTCAGTTCACCAAAAATCTCTATATCACTTTTTGTTCTTGAGCTTTTCAAGCAAAGAGGATACTCTTTCTTTAGCCTGTTCTGTTTCCTGAACGTCTTTTGTAATGTCGATGTTCAGGATATCCCCTTCCTTACTGCCTTCGGGCAATAAAGAAAGAGGGATGCTGATTTTTGTGGTTTCCTCTGGCCTGATAAGTACTACAGCGATCTCGTTTTCAATCCTGTCCAAAGTCACTTTGGTGGCCATGTTCATCCCTTCAGTGAATCTATAAGGTTTCCTTCATTGTCATAGAGGAAGGCAGTATCACCATCATTGTTCCACAAAGGATTCCGCTTCCCCAATACAGCTCAGTGTCAGTATTTGATCCTTCAGCAGTGTAGAGAGTAACTGTTGCACCTGCTTCTAGTTCGAATGAAGGGAAAGTATATGTGTGTTTATCACCCTCGTCTTTGATCTGCCAACCCGTAAGATCAACGGAAGAAGAACCTGAGTTCTTGATTTTTACAAATTCGTCTTTAAGGTTCAGGCCAGTGATCTCTATTCCCTCATCTGAGGTGCTTGTTTCAATGGGTGCAATTATTGTATTCTCTGGAATGGATGTAGTTGTTGCTTCCGTGGTGGTTACCGTACTTTGAGTGCTGGTTTTGTTTGGAGCTGTCTTTTTAGTGGTCACAGTGTAGGTCGAACCGTCCGTTGTGATGGTTATTGTACCATGTAGATCCGTTCTGTAAACTGTGGACACGCTTTGCAGCCTTTGCAGTACCTCAGCGTGTGGATGTCCATAGTCATTATCTGCGCCAACTTCGATAATACTTATCTTCGGAGTAACAGCTTTGATAAAACTGTGTCCAGAACCTGAAGTACTCGCATGGTGACCCACTTTAAGGATATCCGCATCTACATCGTAGCCGGAAGCCATAATACTTGATTCTGCTTCAAGGCCAGCATCTCCCATCAGCAGGAACGATACTTCTCCATATCTGATTTTAAGCACTACAGAGTTCTAGTTAAGATCTTCAGATAGCGCATTCCCTGGGTTAAGTACCTGAATATCTATTCCTTGAGCAAGGTCAATGGTTTCCCCTTTTTGTACTACATGGAAAGTAATGTTCTTTGTATGAATTGCTATCAACATGTTTTCATACGTCCTTGAACTTTTTCCTGATGCATCTAAAGCCGTATCAACAAACTTTAAGTACTTATTTGACAAAATAGAACCATCCCTTAGTGTTTCCATCGGAAGTAATACTCAGGGGACTTATCCTTTTTAAATTATAAGGTGAAAATAAAATCTGAAGTAGCTTTTCTACAGAGCCCGAGTAGCAGGCTCTATGTTACCTATGCCTTACCACAGGTGAGTAAATGGACGAAAATATCGAGAAGCTCAATGAAAGAGCGAACTACTATTCTGAGCAGCTTTTAAATCTAAGAGCTGAGATCAAAAATAAGATAATTGGACAGGATGACATTATAGACAACATGCTTATAGCACTGACATCCCAAGGTCATGTTCTGCTAGAAGGAGTTCCTGGCCTCGCAAAGACACTCATGGCTAAGACAATGGCAGAATGCCTTGATTGTGATTTTGTGAGACTTCAATTCACACCGGACCTATTGCCTGCAGATATAACCGGTACTAAAATATACAACCACAACGAAGCTTCCTTTTCCACACTCAAAGGCCCGATCTTTGCTAACTTCGTTCTTGCAGATGAGATCAATCGTGCTCCTCCGAAAGTCCAATCAGCACTTTTAGAAGCGATGCAGGAGAGACAGGTAAGTATACAGGGAGAAACCTTCAAACTCGAGCGACCATTCCTTGTAATGGCAACACAGAATCCAATAGAGTCAGAAGGTACCTATAAGCTCCCTGAAGCCCAAGTGGACAGATTCATGTTCAAACTGCTCATTGATTATCCCACGAAGGATGAAGAAATAGAGATTATTGAAAGATTTACCCAGGATATACAACCCCATATATCTAAAATACTGACATCTGGACAAATAATTGAAATCCAGGATTTCAATCCCCTGATATATGCTGACAGGAAGATCAAAGACTATGTGGCACAAATCGTGGATGCTACGAGACATCCACAAGCTTATGGAGTTGATGCTGAAGGACACATAGAATATGGAGCATCTCCACGCGCATCCCTATGGCTTATACTTGCTGCAAAAGCCCATGCAATGCTTGGAGGCAGAGGGTATGTGATTCCTGAAGACGTAAAATCTGTTGCATACAATGTGCTTCGACATCGTATACTTCTTAACTACGAGGCGGAAGTTGAAGAGGTCACCAGCGACCAGATAATTGCACAGATACTGGACAAAGTAAAAGTACCCTGACAGACAAAATCAAGGTTTTTGCTATTAAAGAATTATGCAAATCACCTTCAGGTTGTGTGCCATATGCAGCGTGCAAAAGAAGTTATTAAGCAGGTAAAGCGTATAGAAATCAGTACAAGGCAACAAGTTGAGGGACTGATCACCGGAAATTACCACTCTGTGTTCAAGGGTCAAGGTATTGATTTTTCGGAGATAAGGGAATACAGGGCAGGCGATGATGTCCGTGCAATCGACTGGAAGGTCACTGCGAGGTTCAATCACCCTTTCATTAAAGAATTCGTTGAAGAAAGAGATCTACGTGTCTATTTTGCTATAGATATGTCGGCTTCCGGAAGTTTTGGAAGTAACATAACAAAGAAGCAAAAGGCAATAGAAATAGCAGCGAGCTTGATGTTCGCAGCCATGGAAAACAACGATAATGTCGGCCTTTTCATTTTTACCGAAGAAATTGAAAAATATGTTCCTGCAAGAAAAGGCAGAAAACATGTTCTTAAATTGCTCAGCACATTGGTTTCCTACGAACCTGTTGCAAAACGGACTAACATTATGAATAGCATGGAAGCAATTGCTATGCTGCTCAAAAGAAGAAGTATCATCTTTGTGATCTCAGATTTTTATTCAGATGATTTCTCAAAACCTCTTAAAGTTATGAAGAACAGACATGATATCGTGGCATTAAGAGTGACTGACAAACGGGAACGAGAACTTCCTGATATCGGGCTTATCGAACTGGAAGATGAAGAGACCGGTGAACAACTACTGGTAGATACTTCCAAGGAGGACGTCAGGATACGCTATGCAGAACTTGTCATGGAACATGATCAATCTCTGTGCAGACTTTTCAGAAAAATGAAGATTGACATGGTTGACCTTGTAACAGATGAACCATATGAGACTGCACTTAAGAAATTCTTTAGGACAAGAAAAATAAAGGAGATAAAATAATGACGGGATTTGATTCTCCCTATATTCTTACATTCTTGCTGATAATTCCGCTTATTCATTATCTATATAAAAAAGCCAAAATACAGAAGAAGAAAGAAGCAATAAAATTCAGCAACCTTGCTTTTATCAAATCAGCACTAGGTGATACTAAAAAGTCAAAAAGGGATGTACATCTTTTTTATATGTCATTAGTGACTATCTGCCTGATGATAATAGGCTTCGCAAACCCTCACATTCCTTTGGAACAGACAAAAGAAGGAGTGAATGTTGTATTGGTAATGGATGTTTCAGGAAGTATGCAGGCACAGGATTACACACCTTCAAGACTAGAGGCAGCAAAATCATCTGCAGAAATACTGATTGGTTCCCTTAAAAGCAAGGATTATGTGGGAATTGTCACTTTTGAGTCCGGAGCCACCACTGCAGCCTATTTAAGTCCTGATAAAGAGAAAGTCATTGGAAAACTTCGCAATATTGCACCAAAAGAAGGCAGCACTGCCATTGGGGACGGACTGGGTCTTGGAATTGACATGGCTTCATCCATTCCAAACAAGAAAAAAGTAATCATATTGTTAAGTGACGGTGTGAACAATGCAGGCTATATTAGCCCTGATGAGGCAATCCAATATGCGAAAGCTAACAATATTCAGGTCTATACTATCGGCATGGGTTCAAACGGTAAAGTGTTACTTGGATACGACTGGTTTGGGAACCCACAATATGCAGAACTTGATGAAGCAACGCTCAAGGCCATTGCAAACGACACCGGTGGAAAGTATTTCAAATCTGTCGATGACAAAACACTTGATGAAATATACAGGAACATCGGTGAGAACATAAAAAGAGAAAAAGAAGAAACAAACATCAAAGACTGGTTCTTCTTTGCAGCACTTCTTACATTACTTATCCAGATATATTATAGATACGGAAAAGAGAGGATATTGCAATGATTAAAAAATCTATTGCCATTTTTTCACTTTTCTTGCTACTAACACCAGTGGCTTATGCCGGAGGGAATATAACATTCTCTCTTGCACAAAAGGATTATTATTTCCTGGTTGGAGAACAAGCATTAATTCCTATTAATATTAGTAATTCATATAACAAAGATATAAACGGAATCTTGGGATACACAATAACACAGGAGATTAATAGTGGATCAGTTCATTTTTCAAGTTCCAATACCAAATCAACGAATCTTCAGGTAAGCAAAGGTAGTTCCACAATTAACCTTGGTTTTGGAAGCAGTGATAAGCCTGAAACTTTAACTGTATCATTGAATTTCAATTATGATGAAAACGGAAGCAAAGTTGTCAGTCTTGGAGACATTAGTATACATTTTGTTGAAAATGAATCTGATAAGCAAAATCAAGCTAATCCGGTGCAGAGTTCTTCAAAGGAAGCATCCAGTACGCAGCAAACAACAGACCCTTTTGCACAACAGGAACAGCAAATACAACAAATGATGCAACAGATTATTAATCAGCAGTCTTCTGTACAAAACCCCCAGCAAGCTTCCCAAAACAACCGGCTGAATCAGGATACTTCAGCACTGAAAGAGGAGATGCAAAAACAGGTACAGCAACAGCAACAAATGCAGCAGCAGCTCCAGCAACAAATTGAAACTAACCAGGACTATCAGAAGGCAAATAAGGAATTATCTGGTCTTGGATACAATTTGACTTCTCTCAGTGCTAATCCATCATCAAATAACACAGGAACCTTCACTGCGAACTATGAGAAACAAAATGGTGATAAGGCAAGTATTCAGGGGGAAATGAATAACGGTACAATGAAGAGCCTGCAGATAGATACGGCAGAAAACAGGCAAAAATTGAGGGACCTGCTCTCTCAGAACAAGGATTTCCAGAACTACCTGAAACAACTTCAAGACGATGGTTTTAAAGAAGTCGATTCAACTTTCTCACGCGAGAACAACACTGTGGCTCTTCAGATACAATATGAGAATTCCAACAATGAAACAGCTCAGATAAATGCCGGATTTGTAAACGGCAGCGTTGAGCATGTAGAACTTGTAAGAGAGCAAGAAGAAAGGAATCTTTATCCTGTATATCTCATAGGAACTCTGATAGCTCTTGTTCTTGCTTATCTGATATATAAAAAATATTCAGGTAAAAAGAATCAGAAAACAGTAGTTGAGGAGAAGGTATCACTCAAGGAAGAAAACTTCGACTTCAGGAAGGAAGCAGAAAAACTTGTGGAGAAAGCAGTATCTTTCTATGAAGAAAAGCAGTTTAAAGACGCTTATGGAACTGCTGCACAGGCTCTAAGATTGTATCTGAGCTATAAATATGACTTGAAGAAAGAAGTTACAAACTCTGAACTGATAAATTACCTGAAGAATAAAGGCATAGAGTACGATAAATTCGATAGATACTTACAACTGGCCAGTCTCGTTGAATTTGCAAAACATACGCCCGATGACAGTGATTTTGAGGAGACGGTTAAAATTATTAAGAATACTATAAAGGACTAAAATATTGGCTTTGTAAAATACCCACATTAAAATTAATATCTGCAGACAGAAACCACAATTCTTGATAGTTTCCTTGGATATCTAGGAATTCTACATAGCCAAATACAAAAGGAGACAAGCATAAAATGAAAGGCGTTACTCTTAATGTCATACCTTGTAAATCAAATTTAAAACCCGATGTTAAAGACAATGTTAGTTCATGTCCGGTTTGTAATGGTTCAGGCACTTTTGTAAAAAATATTACTGTAAGGCATATGATATCTAATGGTCTCTTAGAAAAAGCAGGTGATCTCGATTACTATTTATGTATGAGTCAGGATTGTGAAATTGCTTATTATAACAACGATCTTGGCATTCAGTTCAAAACAAGTGACGTAAAAGTACCAATATGGTTTAAAAAGGATGCAAAACCGAAATATGCCTGTTATTGTAGCAAAATAACAGAACAACAAATTATAAACGCTGTGATCAATGATAAGGCAACTACTATGAAAGAAGTTTTAGAGATCACAGGGGCAATGACCAATCCAAATTGCCAAATAAATAATCCATTAGGTAAGTGTTGTCATCACATAATACAAGAAATTATAGACAAAGCATTAACTGATTAAGTTTAGTCGGAACCGTGGTTGAGAAGTAATTGCTTGAAAACACTAAAACTGTTTTTTCCTGCTCTGCCAACAAATAAACATTATTAATTTTGGATAAGAGTTCGTTTTTTGGACTTACGCATGATAACAGTCCGTAATCCGAACATGTAAGGCATATAATTCTGCAATGGTTGCATCAACTAATTTTATATACCAATTATACTAAATAAGTAACCCTTTGTGCTATCGGCAGCAGTAACAAGGATTGGCTGTCAGAAAAGTGTCGATTTAAACAGACCTTGAATTAAAATCTATACCCTTAAGAAAATAGAATAGGAGAGGATTTCATGACAAAGGAAGGCACTCACACAAAGATCCATGACATTTTTAGAAAAATGTTGGAATGCATACAAGACATGATTATAATATTCGTGTGCTTAGCCTTGTTCATGTTGATGATCAATGTGATGCTGGGTTTGTTCAAAATCATGTTCCAACCAGTTGATTTCAAAATCATAGCATCTGAAATAATCTTCATTTTAGTTTTAATTGAAGTATACAGGCTCTTGATCATATATTTAAAAGAGCACCGGATAGCCATAGACATTATGGTAGAGGTCGGTATCGTCTCAACATTACGTGAGATCATCCTTGTAGGGGTGTTGGAAATCGACCCGATGTTATTGGCTGCAATTTCTATATTCCTGATATCCACGCTGCTGCTATTACGCTATGGGGCTATTAGGATACGTGAAGATTAAGATCAGAGCTAAACACCCTTCCATTCTTGTCTCTTTCTTTTTTATCTCTTCAATTCCTTTTCAGCAATACCTACCTGCCAAACATGCATTAACAATCAGTTGTCTCTGACAAGGAATGCTATCAGATCAGGACCTAGCCGTGTCTCTCTGGTCAGTTTCTCAATGATATCCTGTTCAGGCATCTTATCAGCAGGCCATTGCTTCAGGCGATTGAACAGTTCCTTAGGGAGTTTGTAGTATTCATTGATATCCTTGCGGTGTCCCCAGACATCACCTTCTTTCAGCTCAATACTCTGCATTTTAGTTGAAAAGATTATCCGAGAAAATAGGGCATGGTAACTCAAATATGTATCAACGTAGACCTTATTTTTTGTTATAGTTGAAAACAGAGCCCTTGATAACAGGGTATGTTTGTGAGAAGCATTTGAAGCAGAGCTTCAAAGATTGGAGTTGAATAGATTATCCGCGATAATGGGGGTATGTTTACACATTGCATATGAGTTTTATCTACGAATCTTTTTAATTGTGTTAAAGATGCACTCTAACTCTAAGATGCTTGAAAAGGCACGGAGACGTAATAAGAACCGTTCCATAGAAGCAGCTCAGGTGATAGAGAAACATATTGACCTTGCCAAGATTGGGGAAGCATAGAGTCTCCATAGATGAGATAGTGTACTATAGTAGTGGGTTGAAAGGTAAGTTGTGCTGTACAATAGGGATAAGTAGAGCTTTATTGTTTGCTTGTTATGAGAAAAATGAAAAATGAGAGTTTTGAAACAACTTCATTAGTAATGATCGAAAAAATATCTACACCTACTTTTCAGGGGCGTAGCAATGCACGTTTGTTCCGGGTAACAGGTCTTCTCTTTTTTTGATATCAGGATGTACTCCAAGCGCATTCCACCTCTCATGGTTCAGAAACTTCGCTCTCTCTTCTTTCAGGCGACTGATCTTCTTTGAATGTTCTTCGACACACTTTTCAATGTCTTTTAGTGCTGTCTCTACCGAAACACCGCCTTGGCTGATCAGATCATCACATAACAGGCGGGTTATATTGAAAGCAACTATGATCAACTCGCTCGAGTTGATTTCTGAATCTATGTACCTGAGGTGCTCTTCCCCTAATGCCTTCATCATGTTGATGTTCTGTTCGCGACAAAGAGCTTTCAGATACTGAATGTATTCTTCGGGATCCCGGAAAGTCAGATGTTTGTGTGAGAACAGTTCAGATCGTTTGTATGCTTCCTCTGAAGTGATCTCCCCGGCACTCACTCGCTTTGCCTGACTGAGTGACATCTCACTAACATACTTTGCGAGCTCTTCAGGTGTCATGTTATCAATGATCTTATCTGTTGCCTTATCAAGTGCGCTCATTTTCTGGTCTCCAGTGCTACTTCTATAAGCTCCAGACGGGCCTTGATATCATTGAGTTCCTCATCCCTGAGAATAGCATTATGTGCCTGCACTGCCTGAACAAATACCCGATAGTATTGCAGCTTGACGGGATCACTGTCCTGTACAATGAAACGCGGTTTAGATAACCGTCCCTGTAAGTTCTCCACAAGCCACGAGGACATTTTTAACAATTCGGTTCTGTCAATTTTTTTGGCGATCAAAGTATTATCTGAATCATTTTCAGCCATTAGACCAATCTCCGGCTTTGATTTTTGGTATTATTGCACCTTATCCGTACCGTTTCAACCGCGTTTGGTTGCCACGCCTCACGATTCTTCTTATAGTGTGTGTAGGGACATCATATTCTTCGGCAATTTCCACATAGCAGCGATCAGGTGCGAGTTCCAGTATTCGGCCAATATCAGATGGTGTCAGGTCCTGAATGTTTCGGCGGCGGTTCATGTGATATGAAGTTGTCATGTGGTCACCCCGGCGGGTTCTTCAAGACTGATCTCTTCAGGTATCACTACAGACGGACGCATGAAATACCGATTATAACATTCCTTACATCGTTGTGTACCATCTTCAGAAGTACCATATATCTTAGGATCTCCACAATCCACACAGCGCCCCTCAGCCCTCCTGTCCACAGCATCATATATCAACTGTGGATTGATGCCGTGCATTTTATGGAACTTCAGAATATCCAGCTTTGCCTTATGTGCATTCTTGGAGAATATCGGGCCGCCGAACTTTTCCCACTGATCCAGGCAGGATTCTATTAAATCCGCATTCACGTTCTCATAATTCTCAACATTCGGTGAAATTTCGGAGCATTGTTCTTCTGGTTTGTTATCCTCACAGATAGATTGTACTGTTTTTGTACCGTTAGAATTCTCAGAATTCTCAAAATTCTCACAATTCACGGATTCACATAAGAAACCAAAGTACTCCGTAGGCGTGCGTATAGTGTCGCTTGTTATTAAATTCACAAAATTCCCATTACTCTTTTCTACATGTGGTAATTGGAGAATTTGTGAATTTTGAGAATTGTGAGAATTATGCTTCTCACTGTCCCCACCGCCTAGCAGGACATAGGTCTTTTTCCCGGTCTCCTTTTCCTTATATACTTTGATTGCCCCACTTTCAACCATTGTATAGATGCATTCATTGAATACTTTAGCAACTAGCTTTGTTTCCCTTAACACGTCTGAATGATACCCTACGCCGCCTTTTTTGCGTAATTTTGATATTATTTTTTCTATCTGGTTGTTCCTGATATCTTCCTGGATTCTATCACAAACATCCAATGTCGTTGGGACAAAATAGTTAAAAACCAAATCAGCCGCGTATTTCATTGTATCCAATGTAATACAAAAACTCGGTTTTGATTTCCCTATTTCCAGCAGCATAGCAATTTTTAGGGTGTTTTCCTGCCCTCTTCCTGTAGCTGCTGCATAAGCATCATTATCCGTATTCCATGCTATGTTCTCATGCTGTTCGACAATAGCATCCAGGTATTCAAGTGCTCCCGGTTCAACTGTAAAAGGCAGTTCTTTATACTGTTCTATCATCTGGTATATCTTTAATGCCCTTGTAATCACGGCGCCGCGTGCATCAACGTCCTCTTGGGTCTCGGTTGCTAGTCCTCTCCTGCCTTTTTTATACTTGGGCCAACAATAAAGGAATCTAAACCCCCATCCACAATCGAAATCAACCTGTTGTATATTCGTTGTGAATTTGTCGGGGGTTGTGGCGTAAAGTTTTGTTACGTATGGATTGTCCACTGTCACAGTATGAGGTTGTCCTTTTTTGCTTGCTAGTGTTTTCTGTATCGATGAGCCGCTATACAGTGCGCAATCAAGGTCAAAGATCCCATCGTTATATTTAGCGTGCATCTTTGCCAGCAGGCCCGCCACTTCATCATATATAAAATGTGAAACTGGGTTATCCTGCAGGGTTTCAAGATAGCCTTCCTGGGAATAGATATTGTTATATGCGCGTGTCTCTGTAACCGTTTCAAAAATATACTTAGTATTATTGATACTGGTTGTTTTGTGGGAAATGGTTGTTAATCCCAGTATCGTAACCCATATATTGGGCTTAACATGTCCTGTTGTCAGTTTCAGAACTACCTTGCCCTGACAGAAAGCCGATAGCAACCACAGGCCGCCCATGAAGTGATATTCTGGATATGCGTCTGTTCTCGATTCCTGCCATTTACGGAATACAGTTAAGAAGTGATCTTCTGGAAGATCCATATTAAGCCGGATATCGAGCTGTTCTTCCTTCAGGTTGCGGATCTCATCAAATGTTAGTGTTTCGATATCCTCTTCGGTGTTCTCATTCGGTGTGGTCTCTCTGCATGACCCATTCTTTGGCTGATAAGTGTCAGTCAGGCCACTGATAGCCGCTTCGATAGTCTTATCTCTATAATCAACCCGGTCCCACTTATCACGATACAGCCCGGATCTTCTAAATAGCCTATCTATCTGTATCGGGTCCTGAGTAAAGAATGCGAGAATATCACACAATGCCAGATCAGCGCTGCTATCGTCTCCAGCGTATGCAGAGGTGTCACCGTCCCATAGTGCCTCGAATTTATCAGCGTTCTTAACGCCCATACACAGCGCTATGATCTCACTATCCATCATCTGTGGAGATTTTTGGGGCGCGCTTTTCACAGTATCCTGCTTAGCAATCTTGTCATATATGGCCTGTATCGCCTCGATTGGTGCTTCATTTATGGTTGTGGGTGTTCCTTGAATATGATTCCCGGTCATCACAAAGAACCTGCCTTCTGTGTACATCTCCCTACAACCTGATCGGCAGCGATTTCCGGGCTTCTTACCTTTGCATATGACATGTGCTCCCTTCCCGCTTTGGGATATTTCCGCATAGCTGTCTAAGCTTCTAATCTCATGCAGAACCTCCGGGTCGATCTCTCCAGTTTCCGGGTCTCTCACACCATCCCAATCAACGCCGACATAAGGATCTTTGGCAGTAAACACAAAACCAATGCCGCTAAACTTGCCTGATTCCAACGCATTGATACATGATTGGAAGCCGTTCCAGGTCGTGGGGTCCGTGCTGTCTGCCCGTGTGTTGTTGATAGTGTATAGAATTTTGGCCGGCTTGTCCTGCCCCGGCTTTGGTTCCAGTTTCCACATAACCCATTGATCAACTTCTTTAAGCTCTGTGGGTATCATAGCGTATTGTGGGATCTCATTCGTCACAGTCATAGGACACCTCCCACAGTGCAGCCGCCTCTATCAATTCCCTCGAAGCCTCTATGAAGTGCGCTACTGCAGGATGTGAATAATACACGGTCTCGAATGTTTCCCAATCCAGGTTAGCCAACTGTTGGACAAGTGGGTGCGATGCCAGGGACCACAGTTCGAAACATTCGGAGTTCATTCCTTCGCCTCCGTGATCCGCTTAGCCACATCAAAAAATAATTTTAGTGTTGGGTTCGTTTGGGCGACAAGAGCATACAGCTCCTCACTCACATTCGCAAATTCTTTTACTAACGGATGGTGCTGGAGCTCGGTAAAATAACTATCGGTTATAGAATCGTTAGTAATATATAACTTTGAATCTATACTGTGTACTACAGCACTGTTTTCTGTTGTGGGGGCGTGCCCGGTCCCCGCTATTACTTTTGAAGTCATAATCATTCCCTCAAGCTTGGTACATGAGAGCCACACCACAGAAGGACACTTCCTCAAGCAAAAGGACTATAAGCCGTTGCTTTGAAATTATGACATTGCACGCGCTGTGCTGTGCCATGACTTCGGTTGTGTCACATTTGGGCTTCGAGGATGTTCGAGATCCTCGGGGCTCTCTTGGTGAATTTGAATTAAAGCCTCCGCTCGTTCTGCAAGTATTCGTTAAGAGCTTGGTCGGTTATGAACCACAGTTTTTGACCTTTCCTTTCTGCTTCTGCTTTTACAGCGTTGAACGTCTCCGAACTAACTCTGAGAACTGAGAAATCGCGTCTATGGGTCATATTATCACCATAGATAGTCCAGGATGTGTGGACAGGGTATATATATTTTATGCGCAGTAATGTATAGAATGTTACAAAATATAGGAAAGACTAAAATCATTAGTCACCCCCTCTCTCTACATTGCCGACACAGGCCTGCTTCTACAAAGACGGACCGAACTCCGCATTCTACACATTCAGTGGGTGCAGGAACCAGGTTTACCCCCTGCTGTGCTCCCTGTATTGCCTCGATAAGCTCGCTGTGGATATGAAAGATCCTGTAGTGCTCTTTGAGGATCCATGTCAAAACGACTTTATCATTAATTTTCACGTTGCGCAGGTCTGCAGCGATTGAACAAGCCAGATCGTCTTCGCAAACGACATCATTTACCTCAATGCCAATGACCGATGTGGTATAATCTTCTGTGGTTTCGGTCATGTATGTAAGGTCTGCATATAGTCGCCTGGAAGGGTTCTCAGGATCTTCTATCATGATGTACATCCTCACACCTCCTCATCAATAATATATGGCTCATCATAACCGATTTCGTAGACATCGTCTTCCGCATAGAAAGGACACCTGCAAGGTCGGTATCCACAAAAAACGCAAACATTGGGGGTCATGCCTTCCCCCACTTCTTATTCAGTCTCCTGAACCACCATGACCAGTAGATGATGTGGGCGATTAGAAACACCAATAGGATTGCTGCAATTGTGCTCATGCCTTCACCTCCAGTGGAACCGCGTGTCTGTCTCCTGTCTGTCCTTCCCACTGTACAGGCTGGTACTCTGCAAGTGTCCTCAATGCCTGCCAGACTTGCCGATATTGGTCCTGAGTATATGTGTGCTGAAATATCCACTGCCTTACGTTCTTATCGCTGTACATGCTGCCTGCAATTGCCTGCAGATCTCTAATTTGGTTCATGTTGTTTGCCTCCATGTATGGGATCCACAGAAGCAAGAGAAACACCCAAAAACATATTATGCCAGTAATGACATAATCATGAGTGCGAGTCAAGGGTTTAGGGGTCTCTCTGGCCTCTGGATCCTTTCTTCTTATTCTGTGTCATGCTCCAGGATTGGAGTGATAACTATCGTTCCTTCTTTGTCCGTCACATCTACAACGCTTCCCTTTTTTAGTCCGAACTTATCACGCAGATAAGCGGGTATGCAAAGGAAAGTTCTGTTGTGTTTTCCTTGTGATAATGTTCTGTGAGTCATTGTTCATATATATGTCATGACAGTATTTATACTTTATCGTCATGACACATGTGGAAACGGTGGGTATATCTACTGTTATGACGTTTTGTCAAATATGGAAAAGGAAAGATACACATTCCGGCTATCACCGGAAACAATCCAGCAGTTAGACGAATTGATTGAGAAGGGAGCTATTCAGAACCGGACCGATGGGGTCATTAAAGGCATTACAATGTTGCACGCAGCAGAACTTTACAAAGGTCCGGTTCATGACTTTATTTTCAAGGAAACTAGAAGTCCTGAGTTAATCCACGACTGGGAAAAGTTCCCCGTTGGCGCAGAAATCCCTTTCTATGGAATTCCCGGTGTTAAAATCACAATAACCAAGATCGGGCCCGAACACATCCAGCTTGTCAAAGAGTGGGGGGGGAGAGTGGTCAGAAATGAAGTAGAGGTAAAAGAAGGCACGGTTGTTAAGCGTACATCTATATAAGAACTATTCCTGGGGAATAATATCGTTTCTAATATATGTCTCCACATGCGATATATTAGCAGATATAATGACAGAACAAAGCATCCCACTCCCTGATTTCAAGGCCAAGCTTTCAGATAAGGTTACTGTTGAGGAATTTAAGAAAATCATCGACAATGCATTTGTAGAGAAAAGGAATACCCAATCCGGCGCGTACTCAAAGCCGGATATATTCAATCCGGTGAAAAGGGAATGGTATAAGAAAGAATGATGATATTATCATCTGCTCTTTTCGTTCTGTTCAGGTAATGTTGCCTTGGCTGCTTTCTCATATTAGCAGGATAGCCCGTATGGTAATCTTTATACACAGGTAAGGACCAATACAGGCATGATGCACAAAATAAAACAGCCACAGAAAACGCCACAGAAGGCAAGTTCCCTCAATCCAGAAGATAAGCAGGTCTTGAGTGAGTTCATTATGAACAATAGATCATTACTGGAGAAACTGTCTAAGCTCTAACTGTGCTTTTCCTGAACCATTCTTCTACGCCTTTTAAATCAACCTTATAGCAGGCCACTTGCAACAGGAAATCAATGATATCCTCTTCTTCTGCCTGTAGCTCATAACCATGACTTCTTAGGATAACATAGGCAATTGCCAGGCCTGTCCTCTTATTGCCATCAAAGAAAGGGTGCATTGTGACCACGCCATGTAACGCCACTGCAGCCTTCACAAAAGCCCTCTGTTTTCTATTACATTCAAAAGAGATGTGTTCCAGAGTGCCTATTATTAGCACTCCTGGAGAACCACCACTATTGGCTATAACTTCATCGTGGATATCCTTGATGTTGTCTGCAGTGACTATATACATGCTTTCAGTCCGTGTTAGTCTTGGTTAGTAGTGCCCTTGCTTTCTCCGATCTCATCACAAGCTGCAGTATCTCAGGAAGCCTATCTTCGTACTGTTTGATCTCATCCAATGCCTGTCTATCCAGGACAAGAGAACATTGAGAACAGAACTTATCAGAAGGACGTAATACATTATTGCAGCGTGGACATTTCTTCAAGGTCACATGCCTTTTATCTTCTGTCTTTAGACCGCATTTTTCATAGATCCTATCGTTGATCTCCTGGTCTGTGAAGTTACCATAGATCTTAAACATCCTGGTAGATCCCTTAGACCACCCGGCCCTATGCTTGATCTCCTGTTCATTGTACCCATCAAGGATCCAGTGAGTTACTGCCATGTGCCGGAATCCATGAGGATGTACTCTTTTCTTTATTCCTGCACGTTTGCCTATATTCTTCACATTGCGAAGGATGCTCTGATAACTCATTGGTGTTCCATCCATGGCCATTGTTATCCACAGTGGGGCCTCAGGATCCTCATGCAGTGGGTGTATAGCTAACCATTGGTTTAGGTGACCTGTAGACCATGTTAATGGAATGCCCTTCGCTGCAGTTGTCTTGTTGGTTTTCCCGGTCTTTGATAGATAGATCGTTGCTCCGTACTGGTTGAACTCCACATGCTTTATCCTGCAGGATGCCAGAGCACCGACACGCATTCCCGAATCGGCCAGGACAGCAATAAGGGCCTTATCCCTGGGATGTCTACAGGCTTCCATGAGGCTGTCAAATTCCTTCTGAGTGAGTAGGTCGGATGGTTGCACAGGTGTTTCTATATCCTTCAATTGAAGCCTCTGAACCCATCGGGGAGGCTCTCCAGAGGTCACCACACGAAAGAACTTTTTTGTAACCTTCTTATATGTCCGTAGACTTGATTGGTTTAAACCATGCACGTTCTGAAGGGTTACAAGTAACAGATTAAAGTCATCTTCTGTTATTGTATCCAGTGGCTTATCTATTCCAAGTTCCTGGAATCTTTGAACCATCCGGGTCATGTAGTTCAGGTATCCAACTAGAGTTCCTTTTGCCAGGCCTTCGATCTGACACTTTACTATAAAGCTCTCTATCAGGACCTTGTTTTCCTGTGAGATCTCAGAAGCTTTTAGCCTCTTCATTGCCATTACAAAACCAGTATCAAAAGAGTGTATATCATCCACGCTGCGAGTCATCACATTATAAAATGTGGTATAGGACTATATACTTTTGCGATGTAGTCCGTGCCGGGCTATTAAATTTTTTACTGGTTCTAAACTGTTATTGTTCTTACTCATTTAGTTTAGTTTCT
>MVQW01000293.1 GCA_002067265.1 Methanomethylovorans sp. PtaU1.Bin073
TATGGGCAGACCATGCATTGCTGGTGGATGAACTTGATATTGATACACCTATACAGATCATAGATGCTTATGCAAAATCAGGATTCAATGAAGATGTGGAACTCAGTGCAGGAAACAGGACAAGAATAATCATCAATCCAGAGTAAAACCGGCATAATATACTAGCTCTATGTATCACTACAGTTTCTAAAATATAGCACAATAGACTTGCTAATTTGTGGGGCTAAAATCGACCCAAAAATAAGCCATTTTTGTACAGTGCTAGGGTTTCAAGAAGATGAGTGAGGCAATTTAGGCAGGTATGCCCTCCTGCCTCATCCAAAGAAAACTTTTTATAGTCACCATTAAAGTCACTATTAGAATTTAAGAACATTTGAGTGGCAGAAATATGATAAGAAGAAACTGCAGGCGTGGTAAACCTGCACATGGAAGGTATTTGATTGTGGGAAACTATGGATAGTCTCCCAATCTGCAACTAGGAAATAGTTCGTAACTATAAGAACGTTTTGCTGCTAATGCAGCCGTGCTTGATGGAAGTAAGACACTAGTCATTTTCACCCTACTTGACAGAGGTGGTTATTGCCTATCCTGTATGACAATTAATGGGTAATAGATAAGCCATGTACGTAACCCCACTCAGCGCACACCACTCCCATGGAATGTCCAGCACTTACAACACTTACACACGACTCATCAAACCCATTTTCTTTGGGATCTAAATCCCTTTTTCCAGAGAGAGGAGAGGAAAAAATCCTTACAAGCTTACAGCATTCAGAAGTGTAGTAGTAAAACACTATATAATGCCTGTATTATTTCCTCCCCACGCATTATGCCATTGTCTTACACATTTATAACTTAAATTGAATGTAATTTGCTACCTAATCAAAAATTATAACGCCATTGTAATTTCAAAAGCCATTATTCCGGTTACTTTCACTCCCTTTGGCTCAGGTGCTTATCCCCAAATTGCTTACCCTATGGATAAAAGATCATTCAAGTTCTGAGAGTCATGGTCGGATGAGAGTTGCAGTATTGATGTGGAATTACGACTATAAGTAGATGTATATTTATACAACACAAACTGCAATATGTATAAGAGAGGGTTAGTATGCAAAAGATTGTTCCACATTTGTGGCTTGACAAAGAGGCTTCTGAGGCTGCGAAGTTTTATACATCTCTTTTCAATAATTCTAAAATCATTGGTACCACACAGATTCATGGTACTCCTTCTGGAACAGCGGAAATGGTCACCATTAAGTTATCAGGCCAAGAGTTCATGCTGATATCAGCGGGTCCATTTTTCAAATTTACTCCAGCTATATCATTCCTTATTGCCTGTAGCACAAAAGAGGAGGTGGATACGTTGTGTGAGCAGTTATCCAAAGATGGTACTGAGCTTATGCCTTTGGATGCATATCCTTTTAGCGAGAGATATGCCTGGGTGGAGGACAGATACGGTCTTTCATGGCAGATAATGCACATGGGTGACAGAAAGATTACGCAGAAATTCACCCCAACACTTATGTTCACCGGTGATGCGTGTGGGAAAGCAGAAGAGGCAATCAATACTTACGCATCAGTTTTCAGTAATGCAAAAGTTGGTGGTATTCTCCGCTATGTAGCAGGTGAGGGACCTGATAAAGAAGGAACAATACAGCATGCTGCTTTCATACTTGAAGGTCAGGAATTTGCAGCTATGGACAGTGTCTATGAGCATAATTTTACTTTTAACGAAGCCATTTCATTCATAGTGTACTGCGATACTCAAGAAGAAATCGATTACTACTGGGAGAAACTATCAGCTGTTCCTGAGGCTGAGCAGTGTGGCTGGCTCAAAGACAAGTATGGGGTATCATGGCAGATTGTGCCTACTGTTATGAAAGAAATGATGCAGGACAAAGATGCAGAGAAACTGGAAAGAGTAACTGAAGCATTTCTGAAAATGAAGAAGTTTTATATTGCCGAATTAAAAAAGGCATATGAAGGACTTAATAACTTTTACTGACTCTTTTTAGGAAGGGATTTGTACTTAGATTAATTGTTATCCCTTCCTAGCATATCAATATTGATTCAATTCTTGCGGACATATTTTTCCAGCATCTGGACACTTTACAGACTTGGACTTTTTTTGCCTTTTGTTTGGAATTATATTCCGGACAGAACTTCAAGAGACTGCTTTTTATTTATTGTATATAATCTACGAACATCTATATATACAATTAATAATAACACTTCTTTGTGGGCAATCACTTTCCTTAAACGAAACAGGAGTGTGTTATGCAATGGTTTTGGGTGCACAATGGGACCTTGAAACTGATACATCCGTAAGGGAAATCCGTAAGGAAATGTCAGTTCGTGAAGTCATGACCACCAATGTGGTGGTTGCAAACATTAATTCTAGTGTTCTTGAAATTGCCCAGGAGATGATCCGCCAGAACGTAGACAGTGTAATAATCACTGAGGATGATGATCCGGTAGGGATAATCACAGAGACGGATATCATCAGCAAGGTGGTGGTCAATAACATGATCCCAAATACAGTTGCTGCGGGCATGATTATGTCTTCTCCCATCATAGCAACAAAACCATCAACAAACGTCATAGAAGCTGCAGAACAAATGACCAGATGCAACATCCGCAGGCTTGCAGTGATGGATGGTGACAAAATGGTAGGGATAATCACAGACAGGGATCTTCTTGCAATATCACCTGGCTTGAACACCATTCTGGAAAGCCTGATAGAACTGCATCGGGACGAGAGCAATTTCGAAGAAGAAACAGGGATAGAAAGAGGGATATGCCAGAGATGTGGTGCATACACAGACCTCACCCTCCTGAACGGACTTATGCTCTGCGAAGATTGCAAAGAGGAAGAAGGCTACTACGACTAAGCCGCATATCATTACATTCCATTCTAAATGGAGGATATCTATGACAGTAGAGAGGATAATGTCAAAGAATCCCTTGTATGTTAAAGAGACCGACCTCATGACCCATGCGCGTCAAATAATGCGTGACCATTTTTTGAGAGGAGTACCTGTAGTGAACGATTCCTTAAAAGTGAGTGGAATACTTACAGATAGGGATATGCTTAAAATGAAATCCACAAAGTCCAATGTGACAGTGGAAGGATATGCTCAGGAGGTCCCAATGGTCACACCTGAAATGGAAATATTGAAGGCTGCTCGCTTAATGCTTGATGCATCTCAGCATAGAGTTCCTGTTGTGTCAGGCTTTGATAAGCAGTTAGTAGGTATCCTAAGCGACGTAGATATACTGGCAGCCATCAAACCAACAAAAAAATCTCCTTTGTACATTGAGGAGATCATGATGACAAATGTGATAACTTGCTATCCGGATGACAGTATAACCATGGCATGGCATCAGATGCTTGAACATGATTACACTGGAATACCAGTATTGTCACACAGCAATGAAACTGTTGGGATGGTGACCAGAAGAGATATCATTAAAGCAGGTTATGCAAGAATAGGGGAAGTTGAGGGACATGGGGCAAAATCCGGAGACTCACCGAAGGTTGAAAAGGTCATGTCTACTCCTATGTACACTTTACCCCCAGAGGCCTCATTAAAAGAAGCCATTGATAAGATCCTGCAGTATGACATTGGCAGGATAGCTGTAGCCAGCAATAAGAAACTACTGGGCATCGTAAGCAGATCTGCATTGTTATCTGCCTGCCTTGTAGGTACTGGTTTCTGAAACTGGTGAAGCTGTAATATCAAAGATGAGGACTTTTTCTTTATAGTCCTTGAAAGCCGTTAAACACAAGAATGTTTTATTGTGCCGGTGGTTGAATTGATAAAGAAAAGAACTGATGTGGTCACAGAAGAAATATCGAAATTTCAGAACAATACGCAATATCGGAGTAACCACAAAAAGGACCCAGGTATGTTTGCTAGTACAAGTACTATGGATGTATCATCTGTTGAGTTCAAATCCCGGGCTGCAGAAAGGAAAAATGACATAAATGCTGTAGCTAAGAAAGATGTGATAACTCTTCCACCCACGACAACTATTATGGGTGTCATAAAAACGATGACAAGCAAAGGCTTTAGAAGGGTACCAATTGCAGATGCAGGCACAAAACGCCTTGAAGGAATAATTACCTCAATGGATATTGTTAATTTCCTAGGAGGGGGGTCAAAGAGCCTGCTTGTAGAAAATTACTATAAAGAAAATCTACTTGCAGCTATTAATGCAGGCGTAAGCGAGATAATGCAACGCGATGTAGCTTTTGTTACGTCAAAAGCAAGTATCGCAGATGCTGTGGAAATGATGATCCAGAGAAATACAGGAGGTTTGCCTGTAGTTGATGAGGATAACAGAGTATGCGCCATATTCACAGAAAGAGATTTTCTGGATCTGATGGCAGATACCATTGATTATGATTCCATTAAGGATTACATGAGCACAAAAGTAAAAACCGTACCATTTGATACTACCATAGAGGAGGCAGCAAAGATAATGGTCAGTAAGGGATTCAGGAGATTGCCTATTGTAAAGGATGGGATACTAATAGGCATAGTTACTGCTTCGAACATTATGAATTTCCTAGGAAGTGGTAAAGCCTTTGAAAAAATGGTGACAGGTAATTTCCATGAGGCTTTCAGTGAACCAATAACCTCACTTATAACTAAAGATGTAATATGGGCCTCACCAGAAATGGATATGGGAGATGCTGCAAGGCTAATGATAGAGAAAGAAGTAGGTTCTCTGCCGGTAATAGATAATGATGTGCTCTGCGGGATAATTACTGAAAGAGACTTCCTGAGGGCCGTGTCCTCAACATACTGGTGATGAATAAAAGCAAACCAATGTTCGAAAGACTGGACTTAATTTACATGTATTATGATATTAATGAAAGATGGAAATTAGGTCCAGTTAATATTGATTTAGGAAGGGTTTCTACAGACTCGAAAAGTATCTGGCGATTAATAAAGTAATTTAATTGGAGGAATTGAATGAACGTTTCAGACATAATGAGTTCTCCGGTGTTCATGATGGGGCCCGATGAACCGATATCGCATGCAAGGAACCTGATGCTTAAGCATAAGATCAGTACTGTAGTTGTAGGTGAAGGAGAAAAAATGATGGGGATCGTCTCAAAAGCTGATCTGAGCAGAAAACTCGCTCAGGCAGAACCTATATGGAGACGGCGCCCCATAGACAAGGTTCCCGTTAGCATGGCGATGACAGAAGATCCAATAACCATCTATCCAGAAGCTTCTATATCCCAAGCTGGGAATCTCATGCTGGAAAACAACATCAATTACCTTGCAGTGATGAAAAAGGGACTTGTGGGCATAGTAACTGGTACAGACATAGTAAAGTATGTCTCCAAACTGGATGAGCAGAAGTTTGGAAAGAAAGTACACGAGATTATATCTGATGATATGGTTCGCATACACATGCATCACACAATTAACCATGCAATAGAGGAAATGGAGAAAAATAATCTAGAGGAGGTACTGGTAGTCGACGATGCTGAAAAAGTGATAGGCTTGATCTCTGTTAGCAATGTTGCTCTTAATATAATGGCAGAAGCAGATGGAAATCTTCCTACAAAGAACATCAAGATGACTCGCCGCCCTACACCTGGTGGCCAGAAAGCATACCGGTACATCAAAGAGGTGCCTCTTGTTGCTGAAGATATCATGTCTGGCATCGACACTGTTGTGAAGTGGGATGATTCAGCAGTCAAAGCAGCAAAACTTATTGTAGAGGATAACTCAAGAGTCCTGCCAGTTGAAAAGGATGGCGAGATCGTTGGCGTTATCAGAAGAAAGGACTTGATAAGGATTGCACAATGAAGGAACAAAAACTAATACAACCTGAAGGTGAAAAATATGGAAGTTAAGGACATAATGACAGAACCACCAACTATCAGTAAGTCAGATACACTTTCCCATGCACTTGACATGATGGAAAAGAAGGATATGCGCCGTGTGCTTGTAAAAAATGATGAAAAAGTAGTTGGTGTCCTCACAATGAGAAATCTCACCAGAGAACTCGGCACGAGAAAGAAGGGGAGTATGCCCGCATCCTCACTGCACGTGGCTACAGCGGTCTCTGACAACTTTGTGAAGGTATTCCCTGATGTAAAGGTAAAGGATGCTGTCACCCTTATTGACAAGAACCAAGGAGTGATCATAGTCTGCAAAGATGAAAATATCATGGGCTGGATAACACCCGCGGAACTTCTCAAGACTAACAACTTCAATGGCTTTGCAGGAGAGTTCATGCAGAAGGAACCCGTAGTTGCAAGCCCCGGTGACCGTGTGAGCCATATCAGACACCTGATGCTCGA
>MVQW01000294.1 GCA_002067265.1 Methanomethylovorans sp. PtaU1.Bin073
CTGCATGCTTTTTTATGGTAGAATATAATGAATACCGTCACAGTTCAAGAACAGAAACAAAATGTTCGTCATAGTCGTTTACGAAGTAATGATAAAACAACTGGTTCTGGCTCTTTAGAAACGCCAACCTCAAATATTCTCGCATTGCAAGATAGAGATTATTCGGATAATGTCATAATTCTTGGGAATCCAATTGAATTGATAAAAAGAATCTCAGAAGGTCAATCTTCGGCTTTTATGACAAATGGCTATAAAGTAAACATGGAGAAGAAAGTTTCTTTATTTTCGAGGCTAAAGGCATTTTTCAGGGTTTGAGATTCCAGCTCTGCAGAATAAGTTATTGAAATTAAGGTTCTATTTAAAGGAAACATGAAGTTGAGAGTTTGTGAGTTGAAGGCAGAAACCTTCACCATGTACTTCCTATAAAGATCCCCTCAATTTTATTCATGCGAAAAGATTTATTTATTTGAAAGCAGAGAATTACTTATGGACAAAGAGGGGAAGGGCTTAAAATGGTTTTCGGCTTTTGAGATCATTTTCAGTTTGATCTGTGTAGCAGTTGCAATTATATATGCAATATTTGAAAACATCAACCGATTTTCTGAACCGAATCAAATCATCATATCCTTAGGATTTACGGGTATAGGAATCCTAGGTGCTCTGGCAGGCCTGAACATGCTGTTTTCCTTGGAACTGGAATCCAAATTTATTATGTTGCTTGGCTTCATACTATCTGCTTCAGGAATTCTTGGTTTTATTCTTTTTTATCCCGATACTTGGTTTTATCCGAAAGTAGCATATGTAATACTTGCTTATGCTGCAGGTATCTTTCTGCTGGCTTGCAATGTTTTGTTGCAGCAATTGAAGAGCATTTATGTTCCTATGAATTGTAAGGCACGGATAGAAAACAGTGAGAGTGATAACAATATATTCTTTGGGGAAAGCCAATTAACTGCAGCTGTGGGTAGCATGATGTTTTCTCAGATATTATATCCTCCGAGCGAATTCCATATGTGGAACGCCTCTTTATCCAATCAAGACATCTCTCAAACTAATGCAGACCTTTTCTTGGACCAAACTGAAGAGATTAATGCTGATCTTGTTGGCTCGTTGGTAGAAATGAAGATAGAAGTACTGAACGAAACATACCCAGAATCAGATGATGTTGGCCCAACAACCAAAACTACTGCCAATGATAGAATTTCCGATGCTTTCACTATTAAAGATTCTGATTATGAGCATAACCCTGCAGCAGAAGAAACACAATCAATTCCACCGGTTATAGATACTGATATGGAAGTAAAAAGTAAAGAAATAGAATGTGTTTCGGCAATGAAAAAAACTGATATAAGACAGGATGACTACATGCAGGAAGCTGCTCGCAAGATTCTTTGGTTCCATTTTGGACGGATGCTTAAACACGAAAGGGGTACAATGATAGGTAAGGATATAGAAGAATTGCATGATATGAGAGTAGCAGCCATGCGCATGCGTTCTGTATTCCAGGTATTCAATGGTCATTTAGATATGGAATTAATGAAACCACATCTAAGGAACTTAAAAACCACACGTAGATCCCTTGGCACAGTAAGAGACCTGGATGTATTCATGGAAAAGATACAGCATTATATTGGCTCTCTTCCAGAACAAAGAAAGTCAGAACTAGATGGACTTATTGAAACGCTTATGATAGAAAGAGATAAATCAAGGGGGATAATGCTTCTTCATCTTGATAGTGATAGATACAGTAAGTTCAAGCTCAAGTTTACAAAAATTCTCGAAAAGAAGAGAGGATGGGAAGGTTTCCATGTGGGAAAAGATAGTAGGCCCATTCCTAACAAAGTAAGAGATGTATTGCCTCTTTTGTTGTATAATCAACTTGCTACGGTGAGGACATATGATGATTTACTCGACTCAGGTGAAATCTCTTATGAAATGTTGCACTCTTTGCGCATAAATATAAAAATCCTAAGGTACACGCTGGAGTTCTTCGAGGAGGTTATGGGAGAAGATACCATTAGCCTAATCAAAGACCTTAAGGCATTGCAAGATAACCTTGGAGATATCCACGATGCAGTAGTAGCTACGGAATTACTAGAGAACTATCTCAAGTACGGAAAATGGGGCATTGTGGAAAATGAGAAGTCAGAAAAAGAGACTGCCATGGTGATGGATATAGGGATAGAGAATTACCTTGCTTATCGCAGAGATGAGATTGGCATGTTGCTTGAGACTTTTCCAAAATTATGGTCTAAGATAATGGACCCAAATTTCGGAATTCGCTTGTCAGGTGTAGTTTCTTCAATATATATGAATTGAAAACTACTCTTGGTTTGGCGAGTATATAGCCCATGTATGAGTAAATGTGACTATATATAATATTTCTAAAAAGCTATTATACGTTGGATCAATAGTTGATACAGCATCTTTTCAAAATCACTATTAGAAGGTTGTAGCCTGGTTTTGGACAAAGTTGCAATTGAAAGGTTCAAACCAAACACAATTGGATATTGTGATCCAGATGAAAGAAAAAATAATAAAATTTATTAATCGTGAAATAAGCTGGCTTTCGTTTAATGAAAGAGTATTGCAGGAGGCGGCAGATCCTTCGTTGCCATTGTTGGAGCGTCTGAAGTTCTTGGGCATATTCTCATCCAACCTGGACGAATTCTTCAGTGTGAGAGTGGGTACTGTTCACAGGATGATAGATGCTGGTGTGAAATCGAAAGAAATAATTGGTGATTCTCCCAAGAAAACAATGAAATTGATCCATAAAAAGGTCTTGCAGCTTAGAGACAGGTTTGATGAGATTTTTTCAGGACTTGAAAAAGAGCTTGAAAAGGAAAATATCTTCATAATCAATGAGACAGAGCTTAATCCAGAACAACAGGACTTTGTTCGGGAATACTTTATTTCCAAGGTGCGTCCACGGCTCGTGCCTATCATGTTCAGGGAACTGAGAAAATTCCCTTATCTGAAGAACCAGGTGATATATCTGGCAGTAGCAATGTACAAGTATCACGATCCTCAGGATTTCAACTATGCTCTGATAGAAGTACCTGCAGACTTACTGCCTCGTTACCTTCCTTTGCCATCAAAAGCAGGCACACAATACATAATTATGCTGGATGATGTTATACGCTTAGGGCTAACAAACATTTTCTCTATATTTGATTATGATTCCATAAATGCATACACCATTAAGCTTACCAGGGATGCAGAACTTGACATCGATGATGACGTGATGAAAAGCTTCTCCGCGAAGATTTCGGAGGGTCTAAAACAAAGAGAAAAGGGAGATCCAGTCCGATTTGTATATGATAGAGAAATGCCGGAAGACCTGCTGCACGTTATCATCGATGGTCTGAAGTTAAAGAACTTTGAAAACATAGTTCCTGGCGGAAGATACCACAATGCACGTGATTTCATGAACTTTCCTGATATAGGCAACAGTTCCCTGTTATATGTAAAAAATAATCCTCTAAGGCATCCAGATCTGCCAGTGAACCGCAGCATCTTGGATGTAATCCGCAAAAAGGATGTTATGCTCTGTTATCCATATCATTCATTCGACCATATGGTAGACCTGTTAAGAGAAGCGGCCATTGACCCCAACGTAACAGACATTAAGATGACATTTTACCGGGTAGCTAAGAATTCCAATGTGGCAAATGCCCTTATAAATGCTGTCAAGAATGGCAAATCTGTGACTGTGGTGATCGAACTTCAGGCTCGTTTTGATGAAATGGCCAACATCTACTGGACACAGAAACTGGAAGAGGCCGGGGCTACAATTATAGATGGTGTTCCTGGGCTTAAAGTGCATGCAAAGCTTTGTGAGATAACGAGAATGGAGAATGATGTACCAGTTACTTATGCATGTATAGGTACTGGAAATTTCAATGAATCTACTGCACATATCTATAGTGATCATTCATTGCTAACGTCCAATCCTACCATCGCTAAGGAAGTTAAACATCTTTTCGATTTCTTCGAACATGCTTACAAGCATATCAGCTATGACCACCTTATAGTCGCTCCTCATTACATGCGTAACAACATATATCGACTGATCAATACGGAGATCCGTAATGCCAGGACCGGAAAACAGGCGTATATACATCTTAAGATGAACAACCTTGTTGACCGCAAAATGATAGAAAAACTCTATCAAGCCAGCCAGGCAGGCGTAAAGATCAGAATGGTAATCAGGGGTATATGCTCTCTGGTTCCCGGAGTGAAGGGGCTTAGCGAGAACATAGAAGTCACGAGTATAGTAGACAAGTATCTTGAACACTCAAGGATATTCATTTTCTATAATGGCGGAGATGAGAAATATTTCATTTCTTCTGCAGACTGGATGGTACGTAACCTTGACAGGCGAGTAGAAGTGGCAGTTCCTATTTATGATAGATCAATACAAGAAGAACTTAAGCAGTTCATGGAAATCCAATTTGCTGATAATTCCAAAGCGCGCATTATTAATAAGGAGCTGGACAACAAATATGTAAAGAGCAGCCGTTCAAGCAAAATAAGGCGTGCTCAGGCTGATCTGTACAGGTTTTTTTCCAATAAAGCATCCGCAAAGGATGAAAGTAACAAATGAAATTGTAGAACTATTAAGTAGTTTTATGTCTTCGACAGGAGATAAAATCTTTGATTTCACTTCGATTTTACAGGATCTATGATGTTGGATGGGAAATCGATCTTGATCAGCTGCAAAGGGAACTTGCTTCTAATTTTCTTACTGCCAGAACAAGTTTTGTGCGTGTAAAGCCAAGGTCAATCATCATGGATGTGCAGCCTCTCTTGATCAGAATGGGCCAGTGCAAAGTGGAAAACAAGGACAGGGAATTTGAGTTCAAAATATTTGCCCGTATATTTGACGTAGGTGTTATCAGTCTGTGTTTTGTATATGAGGATAGGGAAGGAGATTATTATACCCTTGAGGAGATAGCTTTCCTTTTTACCGAACAAAAAGGATTGGAAAATCATTTCCTAGAATATTTGGACAAATTGACCTCTATGCTCAAACCGCATATGAAGAATTTTTCATTTGATCCCGATTTTTTCGAAGACTACACCATATACATAATGGACTATCTGGATAGTTCCATTGATCCTGTTCCACTTTTGGCTGGTGAAAAAAAAGATTTCTCTCTCCAGATACGGGAAGAGATAATGAAAAGCGCTCAAAGTTACACTAAAAATGATATGGCCATTCTTTCTTGGGACTCAGCTTTTCTGTGTGATCCAGAAACTCCAACCGACCTTTACGACCTCATCGAATTTGCAAACGTACAGGTACTGGAACTGCGGCACTATGATCAGGAACTCAGCCGTCAGATGACAAAGATGTACGACGATATTATATTCGCTGATAAACTCCCTCCATTTCGCAGAAGGAAGCAGTATCGTATGATCATGTCGAATCTCATGGAAACAAATGCAGATATCTGTGATGTAAT
>MVQW01000295.1 GCA_002067265.1 Methanomethylovorans sp. PtaU1.Bin073
TATTCTTTTATCTGGGCAGCTCCTATATTTCCATAGATAAAGGCATCTGGTGCAACATCTCTCATTATGGTGAATGAGTCTTCCTGAGTTGGATCTTCAATAGCAGCTCTCTGACTTCCCACACCTATACCAATGCCCATTTCCTCAGCTGCTTGTGCAAGAGCAGCGTTTATAGGCATTGTATCAGGATGTCCTCCGGTGATCGAAGCTATAAGAAAAGGTGCTTTCATACTCTTTCCCAGAAAATTTGTATGAAGGTCTATGTCCTCTATATCAAATTCCGGAAGAGCCCGATGTACCAGCATTATGTCTTCGAGGCCGGTTCCCTTTACTCTAGACTCAACAGGACTTGAAGAACATAGCTTGAGGTGTTCTATTTTTCTCTGGGATGTACTCATATTAAAACCTACAATCCTACTGTTCATTTGTTATAGCTGTCCCTATTTTCTCGCCTTTAAGAAACCGTTCTACATTTCCAGGCTTTCCAGCATCGAATATATGCGAAGTTATATTCGTACTATTACTGAGGTCCAGCATCTCTTTGACTTTTCCCAGCATACCGCCTGTAACATCAATATTTTCAGAGCCTTTTATATGCATTTTCACATTTTCGAAGTTCTTTGATGATATTATTGGAATAGTCATACTTTTATCGTCAAGAACTCCTTCTGTTGCACTCCCAATACCTAAAAGAGTTGCTTTCATCTGTTTTGCAATATAAGGAACTATCTGATCACCAGAAATGACGGATGTTCCAAGACTGCTATCCATTACCACATCTCCGTGTAAAACAGGAACAATCCCACGTTCCAGCATGCAGTATATATGGTCAAGGAACATAGTCTTAATTCTTCCATTATCTGCGAGCATGCAGCACATAGGATGAACTCCTACAGCACATGTACCATTTTCATTAAGTACATCTACTACTTTTCTGCATAGTTCTTTCACTGAGAGGTGGGTTACTATGGAGCCACTCACGTTAAACCCTTCGTTAAGGGCATATTTTTTTGCCTGAGGGTGTCCAAAAGAGCCTGCTCCATGTACTATTATCAACTTTCCTTTGAAACCGGATATTTCTTTTGCTATCCTCTGAATCTCATTTACTTTAACAACGCCATCTTCGGCTCTCTTATCGGTGATTACACTTCCTCCAAGTTTAAGTATAGTGAGATTTTCAGATGAAACCATATTAATTCTCCACTTTCACTCCATGTTCAGTTACTTTTGTTATAATGGCTTCTCCTCCAGCTTGTGATATCGCAGAAGCTATTTTTACAACATCAGAAGGACTAGTTAATGCAACCATACATCCTCCACCTCCTGCACCTGTTATCTTTGCACTATATGCACCGTTGTTGCGGGCTGCATATATAAGATTTGCAAGCTCCGAACTGCTGACGCCAATAGCATCAAGAAGCCCCTGGTTTATATTCATGAGATTTCCTATAGATTCATATTCCTTCTTAATTACCAATTCTTCTCCGGTAATTGATATCTTTCCAATGGTTGAAAGAATAGGATCTATTATTTCAGGATAGTGTTTTTTAAGTAGTGCCACATTGGACACCAATTGCCTGGTAGAAGAGAACCTGCCAGTGTTTCCTATCACTATGCCACAATCAATGATATCAAGCTTCTTTTTCATAGGTACCATGATAACTCCGCCCATGGTACTGACATAAGTATCAGTTGGACTGGCAGCGCCCTGTATCTTTCTTTCAATGCTGTGCCCAAGAGATGCTATATCTTCTAGTTGTAACCCATATCCAAATAACATGTTCAATGCTTGGATGGTAGCTATGGTCACTGCTGCAGATGAACCAAGGCCTGAGCCAACAGGTATATTAGACTCTATATGCAGGTTTACACCTTTGATGTCTGCTATTTCTGACATCTTTTCTATTACCGTTGAAACGTACGGGTACTTTTCGTAGTCAATTCCGGTGTCCCCTAATACAGAACTGATCCTTATGGTATCGCTGATTTCAGCCTTTACCCGGGTACGCAGATCTACAGCACAGCATATTGCGCTTTCTCCGTAAACTACTGCATGTTCACCGAACAGGTATATCTTCCCAGGAGCAGAGCATGTTATTGTTTGCGTCATATTCCACTCATTCTAAAATTAACGAAGCGTATCCTACTACAGCTGAATCATCGCCAGTCACTTCTCCGCTGTTTCCATACTTAAGAAGTTCTGCTCTGCCTGCTCCAAGCTCCTTTGTTGCAGTGATAGTTGCTGCAATAGGTCCAAAACCACATGCTGATATATCTTTTTCATACAGCCGGTTGTAAAATTCATGCACGTTCATATTTAAAATGGATTTAATTAGATATCTGTCATTACTCTCTGCTACATGTGCAGGTTGATAATGTGTAAAATCGCTTGAAGCAATTATAACGGCTTTCCTATCGGTGTCCATGACTGCTCTAGCAATTTCCATGCCAACCTCAATGGCCGTCTCCTCATCCTGCATTCCCATACAAATAGGAAGTATCTTGAAATCATGCTTAAAACGGTATTGAAGGAAAGGTATCTGCACTTCGATTGAATGCTCATACCGATGAGCAAGCTCATCTTGGTCTATTATACTCCCAGCTATCTCTTCTTTCAATTCATGGTCTACTTCTACTTTTCCAAGAGGTGTAGACCAGGTGTCGATTGAAAGAGCAACTGGGGACCCATAGCCCGTGTGATTTGGGCCGAGCATTACATAAGTATCTGCTGGCGGCAGTACAGCATATGAGCGAGCTGCAACCCTTCCAGAGTAGATATAACCGGCATGGGGTACTACCGTACCCTTTATGCCAGACTTCGCATCAATTAGGATGTCATTGAAACAATTATCTAACTCTTTTTTCAACGCAGTTGGATTAGCAGGGTAAAATTTACCCGCAACAATAGCCTGTCTCATACTACATCACCCCATGTAAATATTATGGGGCCATTATATATGTAGTATGCTTCCAAAGCAGGCTTTTTAAATGCCTGCTTCGAAGTCTTCAAACTGGTAATTGAAGTGTGTACCGTTTGCCTTTGCAATTTCTCTTGCGAGCAACCAGTAGATGAGTGACAGAGCCTTTCTTCCTTTGTTGTTGGTTGGTATTACCATATCTACATTGGAAGTCATATTGTTCGTATCACAAAGTGCAACTACTGGGATACCAATGTTAACAGCTTCTTTAATTACCTGTGCGTCTCCTGCAGGGTCTGTGACTATGATCACATCTGGCTCAAAGAATGCCTCTACAGTTGGGTTTGTGAGAGTGCCTGGTATAAAGCGGCCAACCATTGCCCTTGTTCCAATAGCTTTTGCGAATTTCATTGCTGGGTATTGACCATACTGTCTTGCAGAAACCACAAGTATCCTTGATGGTTCGTACTTAGAAAGGAAATTTGCGACCATCTTAATCCTTTCGTCTGTAGACTGGATGTCCAACACATAAAGTCCGTCGGTTCTTACTCTGTACACGAACTTCATCATGTTCTCTGTCTTCTGCTGGGTGCCAATATGCACACCAGCTGCCAGATATTCGTCTATAGGAACGAGTGAGGTAGATTTCTCTGCATCTGCACTCACATCTAGCATCTTGTCATCACTACCCATATTTGCATTATCAGTAACACGTATTTCTTCTGTAGTCATTAAATCACCTTAAATTTATAGTCCCTTTTAACAGTAATGGGGATAACCCCAAGCTCTAATTCTTTCTTCGCTATATACAGAGATTGAGTACTGGAATCATCTATCAGGACGGGTGCGCCCATAGAGATTTGCAGGGATCTAGCGCCAATAATCCTTGCTCGCTCATATCTAGTATAATGTTCTGTGCTCAAAAAATCACCTTAAGGAATGATAGAACGTGATCAGTATTATATTATTTCAGGTATCGTCAACTAAAAGCTGCATAGGTTACGCTTTATATCCGTGCGTGTTCTTTCAATACCTGAGATAGTTTTATTCGGAATCCCTCCGAATGTGGTCATACTTCTATTCTGTAGGCCAGTCCATATTTGCAGTAAGAGTAAGGGAAATGGGACCGCTGAGATTTGAACTCAGGTTCCGGCGTATTTCGCGCACTTTCAAGTACGTCCCGAACGCCGAAGGATGGTCCAGGCTACCCTACGGTCCCTTACTGATATGGTGCCAGTGTATCTACAAGCTCTACATGGGACAGGAGCATACGACGGCAACAGTAGCGTGTGATTCCCAGGTCATCCATGACCTGGGCAGGATCTTCGCCGTCTTTTGTTCTCCTTTTGTATTCATCCCAGCTGCTCGCGATTACTTTTCCACAACTGAAACAACGGACTGGTATCATCTATATATGCCTTACCTGTATGATTTCTGATATTTAGCACGTGCACCAGGTCCACCAAACTTCTTAGTTTCTTTCTGCCTGGAGTCGTTTACAAGGAGGTTGCGGTCATATGCCATATAAGCATCACGAAGGTTAGTATCATTGGTCCATTCAACTATACCTCTTGCAATGGCTGTTCTTATAGCATTGGCCTGCCCAATTATTCCTCCACCACTTACTTTCACATCGATATCTATTCCCTCTGCAATTTCTCCTGCAAGCATCAGGGACTCATAGATCTTCATTTTTGCGAATTCAGGTTCATATATCTCGACAGGTTTCTTGTTAATGCGAGTTCTTCCTGCCCCTTTCTTGATAGTAGCACGGGCAATTGCGGTTTTGTTCTTACCTGATGAATTTACTACTTTGTTTGACATGATAATCCTCCTTAGAACTTGCCGCCTATTTTTGTGCTTACGTCTCCAAGTCTCATATACTTGTTAGAACTAAGCCTTTTCATATTTGCTTCGGCAATCTGTATAATTTCCTTATCCTTTAGTTCAAGAGGAATTCCTACGTGGACCTTCAGGCGTGCCATTGCATCGCGTCCTCTTGCTCTCCTGTATGGCACCATTCCCCTTACAGTCCTCTTCAGTATACGGTCAGGTCTTTTAGGGAAGTGTGGGCCAAATTCAGTAGAACCTATCTCGATCTTGTTTCTGTATTCTGCAATTGTGTCGAGCTTGGAACCGGAAATTACTGCCTTTTCAGCGTTAACGATATCTATTTTTTCTCCAGCAAGCAGTCTTTTTGCCACGTCGCTTGCAAGCCTTCCCAGAATAAGCCCATTGGCATCGATTATTGTCATCTTCAACACCTCTTACTGCAGTATCCTTATTTTAGAGCCCTTTGGGTTCTCTTCAAGGACCTGCTCGATTGTCAGGTATTTGCCACCAATCTCATTTATCTTATCAATAGCTGTGCCACTGAAATCAAGTGCAGCAATTGTCACTGATGTCTTCAGCTCACCCGCACCCAGCACTTTGCCGGGGATAAGCACAACTTCTCCTTCCTTAGCATATCTGTTGATCTTACTAAGATTGACCTGAGCATACTTACGGCTTGGTTTCTCAAGTCTCTTTGCAATGTCTCTCCAGATAAGAACATCATTATTCCTTGACTCTTCTTTAAGAGTGGATATTAGTTCAGGTATTCTGGGGTTAGTTTTTCTTGTAATTTTTCTTTGTGTCTTATTTCCCATAATGTCCCTCCGCAAGATCATCCGGACCTTACTCACGCGGGTAAACCACGTTCGAACATCCATGAGTGTTCTTCAGGGTATTCCATGTCCATAAAGGACATCTGAGTCTTGAATACTATTACTAGTACATAAAGATTGTGTGGCTCATTCCATATTTGGAAACATGCCTGCCATTACTTTAGGATAGATTTTGCTGATGTCGCATCCCATTTCTTTGGCTACAACAAGTGCTGCAACTTCTATATCCACCATGTCCCCCAAATTTTCCTGTTTCCTGCTTATCAAAGCAGCAACATTCCTGTTGTCCATTCCGGAACAAGCAGTGATCATTGTCATGATCTGTTCTATAAGCGGCTTTTCATGAAATATGCTTTCTGAAGGACGAAAACCACGAGGTATCTCTATTTTTTCCACATCAAATGTAGGAGCAAGCTTGCTGTCATTCAATTGCAATAACTTCAAGCTAAGAGCAGCATCCCTCACCTTTGAAGCATTTTCTGGAGACATCCACTTCAAGCCAAAAGAAAGAGCAAATTCAAAATCCCTTATGGAAATAAAACTTGCAGCATGCTGTTTGAATGGTGCTGCTACAACATATAGGAACTCATCCATCAGGATCCGCGCCTAATTTCTTCTATTATGGTATCTGCAACTCTCCCGGCTTCTGTCCTGCCAGGCCCTTCTATCCTATGTATCTGAAGGACTAGCACTTCGTTCTCAAGGATAGCACGTACAAGATAAATATCCCCTCTAAAAGGCACACGGTTATATTTCCCATCCAGGTAACTATAATTAAGTGTCACCTTGAAATCAATTATACCTTCAGGTTCAATGGTATCGATCATCTGGTCTACATTCTTATAATTGAGTGGTTCAAAGTCCACTCCATTGCGCACAATTTCTACACTGATCTCTCTTTTTGCCTGTATCCTGTGACCTCTCTGTGCAACAGATTCAGTGACGAACATTCCGAATTTCCCGTCCATGTTCGCCATCACTTTGACAAAATAAGGAAGATCAGAGTAGTATCGGTACTTCTGCTCGAACTCGATCTCCCTATGCGGGAATTTGTGGTATATGCGCTTTCTCATGGTCTGGACCTTGGATGGGTCATATTACCATATACATCATTTAAATATTTATCTTCGTCAGAGCTTGACGAGCTTTGCAGTAAGTATTCCATCAACACTACGCATTTCTTCCAGAATGGCAGGTGATACTTCAGAGTCAACATTGAGAGTCATAATTGTAACTCCTCCTATTGCTGCTCTGCCAACTTGCATTCCAGATATGTTGATGTTGTTCTTCCCAAGTACCATGCAGCATGGTCCTATTACGTTAGGCCTGTTGATGTGCTTTGCAACTATCATATATCCGGATGGAATAATGTCAACGCGTTCTCCATCGATTCCAATTATTCTAGCTTCGTTTCCTATGATGGTTCCTGCAACAGACACAGATTCTCCATTGTTGCTTAGCTTGATATGAATCTCAGAAGCCCTTTCTTCGGAAGTTTCTGACTTGCTCTCTCTTACTTCGATCTTTCTTGACTTTGCCACTGCAGGTGCATTCACGTAGTTCACGCTGGAGCCCATTGCGCTTTGCAGCATTCCCTTCAAAGCGGCAACTGTAACCGGCCTTGTGTCCTTCTCAGCTATCTCTCCATTATATGAGATTTCCACTTTCTCATAACTGGTTCCAAGTAACTGGGCACATACATCTGCCATGGTCTCTGCAAGATTGATATAAGGTGCAAGAACTCTCATTACTTCTGGTTTTACAGAAGGTATATTAATTGCATTCTTTGCAGTTCCGCCATTAAGGACTGAAATCACTTCCTCAGCTATGGTGATAGCTACATTGATTTGTGCCTCTTCGGTGGAAGCTCCCAGATGAGGTGTCATAATTAGGTTATCACATTCAAGCAAGGGGCTGTCCTTTGGGGGTTCATTGACATATACATCAAGTGCAGCACCAGCGATCTTTCCACTTTTTAATGCATCTGCAAGAGCTTCTTCACTTATAATGCCTCCACGGGCACAGTTGATAACCCTTGCAGTTTTCTTCATCACATTGAATTCTTCAGCATCAAGGATGTTCCTTGTCTCTTTGGTAAGGGGGGTATGTACTGTAATAAAGTCAGCAGCTTCTGCAATCTCTCTAACAGTAGCCAGTTTTATCCCAAGTTCATGTGCCTTTTCTTTTGAGATGTATGGGTCATAGCCCATTATAATCATATTGAGCCCTTGTGCCCTTTTAGCGACTTCTGCTCCAATGCGTCCAAGGCCTATAACTCCCAGGATCTTGCCATTGACTTCAACACCCATGAAATTTTTACGTTCCCATTTTCCAGCTTTCATGGAAGCGTTTGCCTGAGGTATGTTCCTTGCCATGGACATCATCATAGCAATAGTGTGCTCAGCAGCAGAAAGCATGTTTCCTTCTGGTGCATTGGTAACGATTATACCTTTTTCAGTAGCTGCTTCAACATCCACATTGTCCACACCTACTCCTGCACGGCCTATGATCTTCAGATTTCTGGTAGCTTCAATAACCTTTCTTGTAACCTGTGTTCCACTGCGGATAACTAGAGCATCGTAGTTTACGATTTTTACTGCTAGTTCGGTTTCTGACAAGCCCGTGATAACATCTACATCGAAATGTTTCTGGAGCATTGACAAGCCTTCTTCGGACAATGGATCACTGACTAATATCTTCATCTGTATGTCTCCTGTAATGGATGATATGGTTATGGCGATTTAAGCCAATTTCCACCATTTGAGCAAATTTATACATTTCTAACTACTATGCAAGCATATTTAGCAGTTGTTGTTTCAATGTAGAGCAGAAAAGATATTTTACATACATATATCTTCCTTCTTTACTCTGATGATACTTGTCATATATGCCATAATCAGCTACTAATAATCAACTACTCTTTGAAACGGAAATATACTCTTCTGTTATTCTTACCTTTATTTTCAGCTTTGAATACTTCTATATGAGGTATTTCACCAGTATTTGCAACATGTGTCCCTCCACAAGCCTGCCTGTCTATTTCAGGAATTGTGATAACTCTGATGCGTAAGGTTTCTGGAGGAAAAGCATCCTTAAGCTTTACTACTGAAGGTATTTGAAAGGCCTCTTCGCGATTCATTATTTCAATGCTTACCGGGATATTTTTATCAATTATGTTATTAACTTTTGCCTCGTAGGCCTTCAACTGTTCCCGGTCGAATTCCTCAAGAGAGAAATCCACTCTGGTTTTATCCTCAGATAACTGATTCCCGCTGATCTTTGCACCGGTTTCGCTATGTATGATAGCACTTAGGATATGGCATGCCGTGTGGTAGCGCATCAGCAAGTATCTCCGATCCCAGTTTATTACTCCTTTTACCGAATCTCCTTCCTTTAAACCAATAATCCCAATTTCGTGGCTTACTTTTCCATCCACTTTCCTTACGCTAATTACAGGATATTCTTTATCTTCACAGTACAGGAAACCTATGTCGCAAGGCTGGCCTCCGGCTTCAGGATAGAAAGCTGTTTTATCCAGGATCACATATTTATCATCAATGACACTTTTCACAATCGCATCGAACTCTTTAAGATAACAGTCTTCAAAATACAGTTCTTCCATACCTATAAATGATAATGTATGGCATAAATGTATTTCTTAGGTATCTTTTGCAAAATTTCTAATATCTACAGATTCAATATCTTGAATAATGGCCGAATCCAAGATTTCAATATATCCTCTGCTTGCTGTTAATTTCATTGGTACCCTTGGTTTGAGCCTTGTTCTTCCCTTTCTTATTTTCCTTGTGGAAAGGTTCGGAGGCAATGC
>MVQW01000296.1 GCA_002067265.1 Methanomethylovorans sp. PtaU1.Bin073
ATTGCATCTGCCAGACCAGCTACCTGTTCTTCTTGTATTCCAACGTTTACAACACTGCGGAACGGCGCATTATGTGCTTCATCACCATGAACAGGCAGAACCTTATCAGTATCCTGACCAAATAGATTGACCTGAATATCTGCAACATCACTAAAAGCAGCTACATTGACTTCATTTGCATTGCCGGGAACTTCAGGGCATATTGCGCTATTGACCGAAGCATTTAATGAAGCTGGGGTACTGGAAACCTCCACAACATTTTCTGCAGGAATGAATGCCGGAGAAGTTATAGGAGAAGCATTCAAAGACTCATGATTACTTGTTCCAGTGGACTGAAACTGTACGCCCGAGAACTTATGTTCAATCGAGACGAGCCTTGAAGAAATAGATTGTATTTCATGCTGCAAATCCTCTATATCTCCCGCCAGGCTCTCGTAAGTACTATCTGAAGAGGAGGTGATTCCTTTTAGGAGTTCACCTTCGATCAGTTTCCTTATGAATAGGCTCTTGTTCTCTACCTGGTTAAGTTTATCAAAAAGAGCATCGGACATGCTGATGGTTAATCTTTTCATCACACCGTCTCTAATATATTTATCAAATTATACTTATTTACGTACTAATACTAGATATATATTTTGGATTTGGAACCCAAAAGAAGTAAAGAGAGGATAATTTTTAGGGAAAAAGAAATAGATTCTGGATAATCTGAAAAAAGGATAATAAAGGAATACTGAAAGGAAAAGCTGCTTAATTATGATGGAAAAGCCGTTGTATATCTTACATTTTAGATTTACACTGCGAACAGACTCTTCCTTTTGTGGTAGATATAAAAGCATGTTTTGCAGCTAAATTGCCGCACCTTGGACAAAGTTCTGCGGTTTTTAATATCTTTTCCACAGCCTGCAGATCAGCTTCATAGATATGAGTATCCCATCCCGTAGCCATCAATGACTCGATCCTATAAGGCAAGTTCTTTTCCCTGAAGACTTTTTTGATACCTTCTACGATAGCAGGCAGGTTTGCAGGGAATCCGCCAAAAGCATCCCATGAACGGTAGAGAATGTATAGGCGAACATCAGTTTCATTAAGTAATTCAAGCTTGTAAGCTATCCAGCATGGCTGATCCTCAAATTTTGGGATGTGAACTTCATTCTCCCATAGTACTCCAACATGCCTTCTTGAGCCAATCCGGAGATTATTGACATTCTCAGAAAGAGTATTATAAGCTGTTTTACCATAACGGAAAAGCTGCTTTGCATAGCAATAATCGAACTTCCTTCTATCTTCATCCGGAAGTGATACATACCAATCCGCATATTCTTCAGTAAGCTCTTCCTTATATTTTCTGATGAGATTTTCTCCAAATGGCACAAAAGAGTTTACCTGATCCACATCCACATTGTTTATGATAACAGTAGCATGTAATCTGCGGGTAAGCGTATTATAATCCGGTTTGTGATCTTCCCCATTCGTGTAAATTTCATATATCAGACGTGACCAGGCCGAAGCTATAGTATCAGCTTCTATTAGCACTGCTTTCATCTTTTCACCCCTTGCTTTTGTTCATATTGGAGAGCGCACCGGCAACCATAATGGCCTTAGTGTAATGCCCCCCTACTCTTGAAGTATCAACAAAAACATATTTGTCCATCAGAACAGGTGCTCCCATGCCATCACCACATCCCAAAAAGACAAGTGTACGGAAGATGAGGTTTCCCGAAATACCATCTGGAGCAATGATGAAATTTGCTTCTTTGATGGCATCTTCAATGAGTATGGTGTAATGTTTTGCTTTTATACCCATTTCATTCAGACGATTGGATAGGAACTCCCCATCTGCCAGCGTACGATCCACCCTGCTGTTACGCCCCACATCGCCCATTCTGCCCCCTGATAGAAAGCCAATTACAGGCTCAATCCCAAACCTGCGTATGTGCTCTGATCCTAGTATTGCAAATTCCATCTTATCAGCGAGGTCTTCACCCTCATCTATCCCCACTGGTGCAATGAAAAAAGGAGTACCATCAGCTGTGGTAAGCAAAGCCACACGATGCAATTTTTCCATTTTAAGAGTTTTTTTAAGATATGACAAAGTATTTGATGCCCGAGCTGTTCCCCTTACAGCAGCATCAACATAACCTGAAACCAAAAGATCCACCATTGCTTTTTCGGGTTCAGAGGTTCCCACTATCTCAAGGTGAGTACCTAAAGAAGAAATCTCCTGCTCATCACCAACCAGCACAACTTCTGCAAAACCCTGATCGTTGGCTTCTTCTGCATTTGCAATGATCTTTTTAGTGGGGTCTCTGATGCCAATAGCTACCCTAGCCCTGTTCTGAATAGCTTTTTTACGAATAACCTCCAGAAGGTCAGTATTGTTCAGAAGAGACATGAAAAGTACCTACAATTATTAATTCAAGCAAAACCAACAAAGGGATGAAAACATTAATTAGTTTCCCTTCATTGGATATGATGAAATGACCATAACAAAAGAATGGGCTGAAAAGTACAGGCCGAAAAGCCTTGCTGATGTAGTGGGAAATCCTGCAGCAACTGGGCAACTTAGATCATGGGCTCAGCAGTGGCTAGAGGGAACACCAGAACAAAAGGCAGTGCTCCTCCATGGTCCAGCTGGTGTTGGTAAGACATCAACAGCCTATGCATTGGCAATAGATATGGAATGGGAAGCTATAGAACTAAATGCTAGTGACCAACGCACAGCTGATGTGATAGAAAGAATTGCAGGTTCAGCTTCCAGAATGAGCACCTTAGATGGCATATCTTCAAAGAGGCTTATAGTGCTTGATGAAGCAGATAACATGCATGGAACAAGCGACCGTGGCGGTGCAAAGGCAATTGGAGATATAATAAAAACTACGGGCCAGCCTATAGTATTGATCGCTAATGACGCTTATGGAATTCCATCTTCTGTCAGATCGAATGTCCTGGAGATCAAATTCAATGCATTGCAGACACGTTCTATAATACCGGCTCTAAAACAGATAGCTTTCAAAGAAGGCTTGATGTGTGGTGTTGGAATCATTGAGAAGATAGCTGAAAATGCAGATGGAGATTTGCGCAGTGCCATCAATGACCTACAGGCAGTGGCAATGGGAAGAAGCGAGATCAACATTTCAGACATTGCAACTGCAGAGAGAGATAATAAAGAATCAGTCTTCAAGGTAATGGAAAGAATATTTAAGGGGACGGATGTGAAAGCTGCTATAGAAGCAACATACGGTCTTGATGAAAGCCCAGAGGATCTGGTCCACTGGATAGATGAAAACCTTCCGATCCAATATGCAGGCAAAGAAGAAGGAGTTATCACAGAGTCTATTAAAAACGGATATGAATATGTCTCACGGGCAGACCTGTTTCTTGGAAGAGTTCAAAAAAGACAGAATTACCTTATGTGGCGGTATGCAAGTGTACTTATGACAGGCGGGACAGTTGTTTCGAAGTCTCAATCTAAACGTGGTTTTGTGAAGTTCAGCCCACCTTCCGTGTGGCGACGTATGGGACAATTAAAGGCTAAAAGAAATATGCGTAACAACATTGCAGCAAAGATAGCAGATCACTGCCATGAATCAATGCGTTATGCAGCAACCGATATAGCCTGTATATACAGCGTATTGCTTGAAGACCAGGAATACGCACCGTCAGTTGTAGCTGAATTAGAACTTGATTTGGATGAACTTACATTCATGATTGGTGCATCGAAAATAACAAAGAAGATCCAAAAGGTTTATGACGATGCACAGAAACTCAGAAAAGATAAAGGAGAAACTGAGGTTACATTTTTCAGAGTTCCCGATAAACAAAGTCCTGCAGCAGATAAAAAGCAAACAAACCTTGCAGATATAATCAAAACTGAAGAGAAAGGAACTGAAGAAAAGGAAAACACCATAGAGTTTAGTCAGAAGAACGAAACTAAAACTAGACCACAAGTGAAGCCACAAAAGACGTTATTTGATTTTTGACTATTTGGGTTTGGATTACAGCTTCAACTCTACTTTTTTTGATCAGAATAAAGCTTGAAACACGAAGATTTCGATGCTATACGATTAGAAGTTTAGCTAGTGTATAAAGCAAACCTAAAAATGAATAGTCTTTGAGTTCACCTCACACACATAATAGAAAATTTATGAATATGAAAGTGGAGTATGAGCGGGCTGGGGAGTGGGGTTATTGTAAGAAAGAGGAGAATCCCGCTCTGTAATCAAATAAGTACTAATCGTATATATACTTTATCATCATTGTCATCATAATGATGAGGAGTTGTGAGGAAAATAAACTATGAGAACGATAACAAGAATCAAGGAAAGAATTAAGAGCAAAAAATATTGAAAATTCTAGTGGAGAATGAGCGGGCTGGGGAGTGGGGGTTGTTATAAAAGAATAGGTACCCGCTCATTATGATAATAATTATATTAATTATATATAAAATTAACTATAAACTTTTAACAATAACAGCTGGAGTATTTGTGCTCCACTTTTTACATCTCTATTTTGCTAAGTTCAAATGACAAGTTGGAAGTTAAATCATTCTTTGCAGAGAAATACAGTTACTAGAATGGAACTAAAGTATTGAGCTTACCCATGATTTGAAATACGCTACTCATGAAAAAAACAGATAAATTCAATTTACAGATGACGCTGAAATGAAAGAGTAATAATTAAAATAAGTTGTTCAACCCACCATGATAACTACCACATCTTAACCGAGTTATATTTATTCAGGTTTCCCTATTTCATAATAAATCGTCTCATGACTATTCCAGATACTCGATTTTAGTATACATATTCGAGATATGAGAAAAAGATATGAGATATAAAAGGAGGAATGTTGTATCACCGTAGTTGGAGTTACCATGGTAAGAGTAATCCCCAATCCGGCACCACATCAAACCTATATCCTTCAAGGTATCCTTTCTACTTAACTTTTCTGTACCAATGTTAATTTTATGTACTATGCAGACATTAATGTAAAGTATAAGGTGATTTAATGTCAAAGGTTAAAGTTCAGGAAAGTTCAGGTAGGTTATCTGTCTCAATACCCAAGTCAATTGCAGATCTTAAGGGATGGAAGAAAGGTACAATGCTTGAGTTTAAGGAACATGCTGGATTAGTTTGCTTGGTGGAAGTAAGGTAAGACCACACCATTTAGCACTGGATTAACCATTAAAGAATGTGGTTATTCTGTATAACACTGTTATGCATTCAAAAAGGACATTGAAGTAATTGAATTGTAAGAGTGGTAAATATGGTTCAGATTAAAACCGAGTCAAATAAATCTATAAAGAAGGCTGCAATCATACTTATTCTAGGTATTATTTTCATTTTACTCATTCTCAGGTGGTTTGCTTTGAAATATATGTTTGCATATATGTAGGAGTTCAAAGAGAATGCAGGGTATGTGTGCCTGGTAGAAGTTAGATGAAATACACTCTTTAATAGTTCCCCTAGAATAAAGCGACAATGTATGGGCAGATACAAATATATATTTATATGGATATATTGAATTAATATATACATCCCATTTACACTGTGGATGTACCTCAGAAAAACATTTTTAATATGGATAAAACAACATATTCTTATACGTAGAACAAATATACCAGAGCCCCATATAACATATAATAACTTGTACAAACACTCGACTACAACAAATGAACAATTAATCAATTGTAATTGATTTGGTCATGGTGTAAGGTAAAATATGATCGAGACTACAAAAGATAATGGCTCAGAGTGCAAAGACCTGACATCACGTATATTTGAATTATCTGAGTCTTTTAAGAGACAAAAATATAACTTTAAGCATCATGAAAAAGCTATAGATAATGTTAATTGTCTTTTCTTTTTAGATGAGAAAAGTAAAAGGAACATATATGATATTTCAGCAAAATACTTACTTGCATCATTTAGTCTTGATTATCTAAAGTTATTGAGTAAGCATTTAGAGGAAAAATACTTGCACCATCAGGTAACTTTGAGCCATTTTGAAGATGTCGACAAAAAGAAACAAGTTGAAAAGGTCTTTAACGATTCAAAAAACACTCCTGTAATTCAATGGTTAAGAGACGACTGTCTAGTCACATTGAAAGATGCAGTAGATCATTTGATAGTTGACGACATGGATGACGTTTTGAATCTGGGGAATATTCTGGATTTGACACTTGATGAACTGGAGAACGAAGGGGAAACAAGAGATATTGAATTGTATGATGTCCCTTATAGGCTAAAATGCAGATTCCAGAACTTGAACAACGACTATTTTAAAACAGGCGACAAAAATAAAATCCTAGCTGAATACAGTTTTGAGATGGAAAATACAGCAATATTTTATATTGGAATGGGGGATGAAAGTGTTCCTGCTGAAAAGGCATGCTTGAAGAAGAAAGATCAAGTTAAAGGCATAAAAGTAGAATTTACGAAAAAAGAAAAAAGACATCTTAAAATCTTCCAGCTATAATAAGAAAGTACATAGGAGTAGGACATTCATGCCAAATCCACTTATAGGCAAAGTAGATTTAGAACTGAGAAAGATAAGGGCATCTAAGTTAAAAATAAGTGAATACAACACTGCCGAAGTTGATGCGAATTGTACAACATTATCTGACGAAGATTTAGTTGATGTGAGCATAAAATTAGGTCTAAAAAGCAGTAAAGATAAAAAGGTTATGCCTTTTTTCCTAGTATATAATATTCCATCCTTTTTTGATGATGTAATTGAGATAAATGCTGAATTTGTTGGGAAAATTCACTTTACTAATCCATTTGACATTGAATCACAAGAGAAGTTAGATGATGGAGATAGGCTAGATATTCCCAAAATGATCATGCCAATAATTGCAGAAAAAGTAGAAGAAATATTATCACCTGTTTTTAAAGCAATGAATGTGGAATATCGTCAGGTGCCTTTACCAGCTGAAGATGATGATAAAAATGATAACAGTGAAGACTGAGATCAAAACAGATAGAGATATTTTCTATCACGATGATCGTGTAAAGAAGATTGTATCAACACTGTTAACAGATAATACAAGAATTCGCTGCGAAATAATGAGGTTAATTAATTTTGCATATAAAAGTGATATGTTTGATAAGAGAATAGTGAATTTGGGAGTTATGTATTCCAAAAACACTATGCATAATCATTTGTTATGGAATTGCTATTACCCCCATTTGTATAATATATATCGTGATCCAATGGTTGATAATCTGAGAGGAGCAGTATTAGAGAAATATGTATATGAACTCTTATTACTGAAATATAGAGAAAGGAATAATTTAAGCATTAATTGCAAGGTGTATATTAATGAGGTGAACTGTGGTGGAAGCGTTGACGCTTTTTACTATTCCCATCTAGATGAATTTGGAGAAACATATGAATGTAAAATGAACCCAGATCATCTAGATCACAAAGATATTACCATTTTGCTAAATATATACAGATACTCCGAATCTAAAATCAAGCCATGTATAGCTACATTTCAGAATACAGAAGCAATAGATGTGAGGCTAAGGGATTTAAAATATTTTAGCAATAATATATGTGTCTACGGAGTAAACAATATTCAAGAAATATCATCCCAATGAATTTAATTGGTCGTAGATTCATTCACTGTATTCACCATTGTTATTTTGATATCGTTCAATTTCTATTAGTTCTTCAATAATCTTCAAAACAAATCTAAAAGCAGGATTATGCAGGTGCACCCCCACCAACACCTGCACAAAGATATAAACTATCTTTTTTAGCTATTGGTGCTTCGCCAGGAGCCCACAGTGAAGAGATTGCACTCGGGTTGATGGGAATATACCCCTCAAATCAACCTGGAGGCTTGTAAAGGCAAGGTACATTCTGACATAAAGTAGGAGATACCATCTGGCATGAGATAAAATATGCAAATAGTCCTACTTATTCCAATAAAAAGCAAAAGAGAAAAGGCCGATCAGGTAGACCGGCATTGTAGAATTAGTTGTTCTTGACAAGGAATGAAACAAAATCTGGACTCATTCGGGTCTCTCTTATCAACTTTTCAATGATATCCTTTTCTGGCATCTTATCCATGAGGTATTGTTTCAGGCGATCAAACACTTCCTGGGGTATCTCATAATACTCATTGATGTCCTTACGGTGTCCCCAAACATCGCCCTCTATCAGTTCTATACCTTGCATCTTAAGGTACATCTTTGTAGAACTGGATACTGTTCTCATATAAGAGCTCGGAATGTGAAGTGCTTTAACCTTTGGGCATCTTATTACAAGTGAGAAGATGTCTTGGTTTGAGGGCCTGAATGCAAGATGAACTATCTCTTCATTCGGGTTTAACGTGTTTATCTCTTCTTTAGAACTAACGACTCTTATTTTCATACCTTTATTCCTCTTCAAATTCTATTTTTAACACCTGAAGAATTTGCCATTAGTATAATTTTGTATAGGTTCTATTCTACTTAAAGTTTATTAAATAGTATGGACCTCATAATTATAACAATGCTCAGAATCGATACCAAGAGAACGTTTAAATAGTCATGAACTGATGTTTTACTTGCCTGAAATGGCAAAAGCCAATGATCTTATTGAGACTCGAAAGAACAATGCGAGCCACAGGTAATATCCAGACCCATAAGCATAATGCGAGCCAAAGATGCTATACAGATCCTAAAAGGATATGCGAGCCATCAGGCAAATTTAGAACCAATGCGTAAATGCGTCAGCCTGTCAAACCCTGGCGGGCATCTCTCCTTCTCATACTCTATCAATATGGAGGCATACACATATTCTCATAACTGCATTACATCTGAAGAATATGGATGAATCCGATGGGATATGGGAAAAGATTGTTTCTTGGGCAATCTTGGAGAGTTTGCAGTTGTTCTCAGGCATAAGTGTCCAAGGTCCATACTCAACTATGTCCTGACCAAGATGAAACTGAAAGCCAGACCAAAAACATATCTTTTTTAGCTATCTGTGCAGGAGCCCACAGTGAAGAGATCAGAGCAAGGTAAAGGGATACATACCCCATAATCAACCTCGAAACCTATAGAGTTTCAAACATATCTCTCTTAATAAAAATGATTATTGTAATTTATCCTCTTTTAACTCGGCTTTCAAATTTGTTAATATATTGCTACGCAATTTCTCGATATCATTTTCATTGCTAGATAACCAAGAAGGATCAATAGATTTCATATCTGCTTTTGAAATTGCAATAAGCATATTAAGTTCATTCTCATCACATACTATTTGTTTAAGTTCTTCTTCTCTTCTTCCTTTTGTAACAATATCGCCAACAAGGTCATGATAGCAGACAAGTTTACAAATTAATCTAACGGAACGTTCCCTTAGCGGAATTATCTCTTCAGTGAAAATTCTTTTAAGCATTAATAGTCCATTTACTGGATAATCCGGATTAACCTTTTGTATTCCATTGTTTGATCTCAAACGCTCTTTAGGTCCTTTTCCAATGTCATGTAAATATGCAGCAACTTCGACTAAAGCTGTATCTACCGAGTCCAACTTAGAGAATTCTTTAATACCCTTCAATTTAGAAACAACTCTCTTTGTGTGATTTGCAACGTCTTCATGATGAGCAGAATTATCTGTCTTCAACCCGATTAGTTCAGCTGTTTCTGGCAAGCAACTCATGTTTGTTCTCAATGCATTCAATAATTCAGAGAGACTTTTAAATCTTTGACTCCTGCTATTTCTACTATTCTCAAAGATATAATTACAGGTATCATCAAAATGAGACTTGATGTCATGTGGACCATATCTGGGAATTGAACTACCCATATAGTAATAATCATCTGGTTCTACTGTAATGAATGGAACATCATATCCGTTTGAAGCAAATAAGCTACAAACATTTTTTCTCGCTTCCTCATTAAATACAACTACTTTCTTCAGTGAACTCAATGACAACTTTTTATAAAAAAGAGCTTCACATTGCTTTTGTTGTGCAATAGGTGTTTGTCCTGGAATATCATATTCATCATTCCATTTCGACGTATCAATTACTTCCCAATTGAGCATTTTGATATTAGATGTGTCATCATAAAATTTAGGATTCAAAGCTTCGTTTGCCGACCTATCACTAAACACCATTTCATACTTGTCCATAATTTGAATAGGAAACTCCAAGTAGATTATGCATTTTTGATCAGCTTTTTTATTGTATATAACTGATGACAACATTGGAGACTTTTTACAAAAAAACAGGGGTACATAATCGTGTACTGAACCACCGGGACCACAAGTTATTATTGTATTTGATCTTTTTTCTTGAATACGTTGACGGGAGATGTCTTTATGATTTATTCCCAGTTTTGATTTTTCATTTTGTGATAGCAGTCCATGTTTCAGGATAGAATCTAGATTTTCTATATGAGTGAAGTGATATAGTGATCTATTTTCATATTCTTTTGGAACAACCATTTTAAGTCCCCATAATCTTCTTAGCTGCCATGAGATAATGTATCATATTGTTGTAATCTGCTCTAACCTCTGTACATTCTTAATCTTGTAGTGATAAATACTTGTTTACTGTACTCCATCCTTGATTTATATTCAGCTATTTAGATGCACTATCCGAAATACTTACTATGAATTAGAATTAACCATAGAATTAAATTAAAGTAGAGAGATATGAGCTTAGCAAGTTTCTATATATATTCCTTTATAGAATGTCAGTCTAGTCTGGAGTGATTCAATGCAATCTATTGAAACCTTATGTAAAGTACGTGATTCTATTTTTGATCGAAATCGAAGGGATGTGGTTCTTGATATCTCTGATGTGGTGGAGAACAAGATAGATCCTTATGATTTCTTTGAAGAGAACTATCTCACTGAAGGTATGAAATCACTTTTTAAACAGGTTTTTAGGAGATTTGCAAATGAATCAGACGCTTCAGTTTTCAAACTAACACAGGCAATGGGTGGCGGTAAGACCCACTGTATGATAGGGCTTGCTCTCCTTGCGAAATATCCGGAGATAAGAGAGAAAGTAATGGGTGAGGGCTTTGGGAAGAATGCTCTTGGACCAGTTAATGTTGTTGTATTCAACGGACGTGAGAGCGATGCACCATATGGTATATGGGGATCTATTGCTGAACAGGTTGGAAAGAGAGAATTTTTCAAAGACTATTATTCTCCACTGCAGGCACCTGGAAAAAGTGCATGGATCAACTTGTTAAAAGGTCAAAAGCTACTGATCCTATTCGATGAACTGCCGCCTTATTTTGAAAATGCAAAATCAAAAACAGTTGGCAATACTGATCTTTCTGTAGTTACAAAAACAGCACTTTCAAACCTAATGGTTGCTGTAGGAACAGATGAATTATCACAGGTTACTATTGTACTATCAGATCTTAAAGCCACTTATGAAGGTGGAAGCCAACAGATAAACCAGGCACTTCATGATTTTGAGAACGAGGTGGGTAGGAGTTCAATTAACATCGAGCCTGTAGGCCTGAATACTGATGAAGTATATCAGATCCTCAAGAAACGTATTTTCTCAGAGCTTCCGGATAATGACACGATTCTCTCCATTGCGCAGTCATATGGAGAGGTTATAAAAGAAGCAGCTCAAATGGATATGACGCATGTCTCACCTGATAAGATTGTCCAGCAGGTGAGGGATTCGTATCCTTTCCACCCAGCTATCAAGGATCTCTATGCGCGTTTCAGGGAGAATCCAGGTTTCCAGCAGACAAGAGGACTTATTCGTTTCATGCGTGTACTGGTCTCACATCTTTACGAATCAGATGGTGCTAAGAATGCAGTACTCATTCATCCTCATATGATCGATCTTAATCATCCAGAGATGAGTGCAGAGATCAATCTAATCAATCCTACCTTGGGGAATGCCATAAGCCACGATATTGCATCAGATGGAAACTCAGTTGCAGAGATGGAAGACCTGAAGCGCAGTAGTTCGGATGCACAGGATATTTGTAAATTGATCCTGATGGCATCTCTTGCAAACGTTGAAAATTCCGTGCTTGGACTTACTACGTCCGAGATAATTACAGATATTGCGGCTCCAAAAAGAGATCTTACTACACTTCCGGATATGATTATTACCCTGGAGAGCCAGCTTTGCTGGTATCTGCATAGGGCCAATAATGGAAAAATTTACTTCAAGAATACAGAGAACCTTGTAGCCCGCCTCAGATCACTTGCAGAGTCCTATGGAAGGGAAGCAGCACTAAAGGACGTAAAAGAATTCCTGCAGGCTCTCTTTGTACCTGAGAAAAAGGATTGCTATCAGGAATTCCAGATACTACCTGCTGTTGATGAGATTTCTATAAGCCAGGATAAAGTTAAACTTGTTCTATACGAACCCTTTGGAGGAGATCTTCACCCGCATCTAAAAGAGTTCTATGAAGCTCTTGATTATAAGAACCGTGTGTGTTTCCTATCCGGTCAGAGAGATACTATGAACAATCTGATCTCTGTTGGTAAGGAGTACAAGGCTATCAAATCCATATTGGGAGAAATGGAGAGTAGTGGTGTTAGGTCTGACGATACTCAACGGATCATTGCGCAGGACTTGAAGGATAACATTATTCATAGATTATTAAGTGCTGCCAGGGAGACATTTACTCGCCTACATTATCCGCAAAATGATGAACTGCGTGTAACTGATCTCACTATGAACTTTGAAGGAAACAAGTGTCGTGGAGAGGAATTGATCCGTAACACCCTGACTGAGAAACAGAAGTTCACCACCGAGGTAGATGGAGACACTTTCAGGAAGAAATGTGAGCAGCGCCTTTTTACCCAACAGAACATGCAATGGTCTGAAATTAAGAAACGTGCTGCCATACTTACGAAATGGCAATGGCATCATCCTAATGCTCTTGACAATCTTAAAGATGAAATGCTGAGGAAAGAGCAGTGGAGAATGGATGGTGGATACATTGATAAGGGTCCTTTCCCAGCACCTTCTACAACTGTTCAGATCATGGAATGGAACAGGGATGAAGAGTCTGGTGAAGTTACATTAAAAGTGGTTCCTGTAAATGGAAATACTGTTTACTATGATATTGGAGGAGAAGCAACAACTGCTTCTGCTAAAGTTGATGATTTCCAGAATTTTGTGATAAAGGATATGCATGTCTCTTTCCTTTGTGTTGACTCCAAAGGAGTACACGAATCGGGTCCGACTATTAAATGGAGCAATTCAGTCACTTTGAAGAAAAGAGTATTTGGTGACGGCGATAAGAAAAAAGTTGAGTTGAAGGCAGCTCCACCAGGTGCTACTATCAAATACACGACAGATGGTTCCAACCCTAAGAATGCTGGTGGGATATATACTAGTCCCTTTGAGATAGACAAGTCTGTACGAGTTGTGCTTGCTATTGCGGAAAAGGAAGGTGTTGAATCAGAGCAACTAAGGATCGATATTGATTGGAAGGCAGATAAACCCGGATTGGTCTTGGACAAACCTGCTACATGGAAACATAAGCATAACACCAAAACTACAAAGGATAGTTTTGATACCATCGGTCTTCTTAAGAAATACAAGGCACATGTTCCGGAGGTCAGGTTATCTATTATTGGAAAGAGCTGGATAGAGCTTAATGTAGATTCATCCCTCGAGCTTTCAGGTGAGCAGATTGAAAAACTCATTGAATCCTTAAGGGAAGTATACGCTGATGGACAGGTTGGTATAGATGCGAGAAGCATTAAGTTTGCATCAGGTCAGTATCTCAAAGACTTTGCAGACGCAGAGAAAGCAAGCATCAATATGGATGAGGTAAGTCAGTGAGTTGGGAAAGTTCTGTTGTGGAAGGTTTCGGGTTCAAGCCTGCTGAATCAGAGCATTATTTCCTAGTGTCTATAGCTTCACCTACTGCAGATGTGCAAATCTCCGAGCACATGTCCTGGGATAGCGAGATGTGGAAGGGCAAGGTCCGGGCAGTTAAAGACGAGAGTGATGAGCGCTTGCGTGTATTTCTTCCTCGAGTCAAATGGGATGGCATAGCAGATGCAGTATCCTCTGAGTTCAACCGCCGTCTGAAAGGGATGGGATATAAGAAAGGAAGCTGGAAGTCAAGAGGTCTTACCCCCGTTTCGCGCCTGTTCGGAAAAGAGCTGGTACTCCTTGGATGGGCCATTGAGGATGCAGATCCTGGACGTATTCCTGCAGCAGTGGCTAACTGGCTCGGTCTTCTACCTGAAGAACGCTGGTGGCTTTACACAATGACAAACGCTGCAACAGGTCAGGCATTACGTGGAAAGAACACAGGCTGGAGAGCAGCGGTGAGGTTTGCTTTATGTGATAACCCTGTAACTGCCTCTAAAGCAGAGCAACGTGTCGGTCTTATCGCAAGCCTCGATGATGAGGGCAAAAGCACAGACCAGGAAAAGAAAAAGCAGGGTAGTTTACTTGATTTCTAATTTAGTTTTTGAGATCTGGAGATAATATGTCAGTTGATAGTATTCCCTTTAATAAATCATTCATTGAAACGCAATTTCCTGTTTCCAAGGTTTCAAAGGAGAGTTATAAGGAGCGGAAAAGTGCGCAGGGACAAACATTGACCCAGCTTGGAAAATGGTGGGGAAGAAAGCCCTTGATTCTTGTAAGGGCAGCCGTATTGGGTTTACTTTTGCCTGCAACCGATGATCCCAAAAAGGATCGTGAGGTCTTTCTTAAGCTCCTTACTATGGATGATGAAGGAACGTGGGAGAGGAAAAAATCATCCATTCCTGCAAATGAAATGCAGAAATACCTTTCATCCCGTGAAATAGATGAGTATTTCAATGATAGCAAACTACGTGGTGATCTTTCACGTAAAGATAAGGAAGAACTACAACGCACTGTTTTTATGCGTATGGGATATGACGCCCGTCTTCAATATTGTTTACGACCAGAAGAAATTGATGGTCCTTCTCCAAAAGCCTGGAATGAAATAAATTCGCATCTGGGAACACGTGCATCCACAATCCCTGAACTTGTCGAGGAGCTTGGAATTAGGCAGTTTGGTGCACGTCCTACTGTAGGAGATTGTTTCTGCGGAGGTGGTAGTGTTCCCTTTGAAGCTGCAAGGATTGGCTGTGATGTATATGGTTCTGATCTAAATCCTGTTGCAGCACTCCTTACGTGGGCTGCATTAAATATCATTGGCGGTGGGGAAGAAGTCGTTGCTGAAGTTAAAAAAGCCCAGCAGGAAGTTTATGATGCAGTTAATAAGCAAATAACAGAATGGGAAATAGAACATAATGAAAAAGGATGGCGTGGGTATGCTTATCTTTATTGTAATGAAGTTATATGTCCTGAATGCGGCTGGAAAGTTCCACTTCTACCTACCTTGTCTATTGCAGAACGCATGCAAAAAGTAATTGCTGAATTAGAACCCGATGTAGATAATAAAAGTCACTATATCCACATTAGACAGGCAACTCCTGAAGAGTCAAAAAAAGCTCGTGCTTCCGGGACAATGACATCAAAAGGAATGGTCTGTCCGAATGTAGATTGTCCTGGACACAAATCTCCAATTCCAATTGGAACAATCAGAAGAGATTATGCAGGAGGTCTGGGGCTGTGGGAGAATGATGATATTGTTTCACGGCCAGATGATGTGTTTCAAGAGAGACTTTATTGCATTCGATGGATGGAAAGTGTAAACGGCTCATCTGGTCGTGAGCAGGTTAAATGGCATTTTTGTGCACCGGATGAATATGATTTAAAGCGAGAAGAAAAAGTGCTTTCACTGTTAAGAGAAAGATTTTCAGAATGGCAAGAAAAAGGATATATTCCATGTATGAAAATTGAACCGGGAGACAAGACTGACGAACCAATTCGCACACGTGGGTGGACACACTGGCATCATTTGTTTACACCAAGACAGTTGTTGTATCACGGGTTGTTAAGTGAATTGATTCACACAAAATATAGTGAAGCATATATCAAAGTTTCTTTACTCATCGGTTTAAATAGATCTAATGATTGGGATAGTAAGTTATCTACTTGGGATAACAGTACAGATAAACCTAAAAATACATTTTACAATCAAGCATTAAATACACTTTTTTCTTATCCTTCTAGGGGATTAAGTTTAATCTCAAATTCATGGTTTTATACAACTTATACTACTCAAATTGAAACAAAAACTGAAATTTATCCTGTAGATGGTCGGGTATTGACATTTTCATCAGATTTATGGATAACAGATCCTCCATATGCTGATGCTATTAACTACCATGAGCTTTCTGAGTTTTTTCTTTCATGGTATGAAATGAATTTCAAAAGCATATTTCCAGACTGGTACTCTGATTCAAAACGAGTAATGGCGATAAAAGGCAGTGGTGAAGATTTTCGTAAGAGTATGGTTGAAGTGTACAGGAACCTCACAAACCATATGCCTGAAAACGGCGCACAAATTGTTATGTTTACCCACCAGGACGCAAACGTATGGGCAGATCTTGCAATGATTTTGTGGGCAGCAGGATTACAAGTCACATCAGCATGGTGTATATCTACTGAAACAACCTCCGGTTTGAAAGTAGGAAACTATGTCCAAGGAACTGTTCTTCTGGTTCTTCGCAAGCAGACATCAGAAGATGTTGCATTCCTTGATGAGATCTATCCTGAAGTAGAAGAAGAGGTTAAAAAACAACTACATTCAATGCTGGAGATTGATGACAAGGAAGACCCTAACTTTGGAGATACTGATTATCAACTTGCAGCATATGCTGCAGCTTTACGTGTGCTTACTCGCTATAAGCAAATAGAAGATATTGACATCGAACGCGAACTTGGTCGTCCTAGAGCTAAAGGGGAGAAGAACCCGCTTGAAGGAGTCATAGAGAATGCTGTGAAAATTGCCTGTGATTATCTTGTGCCTGTAGGAATTGATTCATGGGTATGGAAACAGCTGATTCCAGAAGAAAGATTCTACCTTAAGGGACTTGAACTTGAAAGCCATGGAGAATACAGGACCGGAGCATATCAGGAGCTCGCACGTGGCTTTGGTATTAGGGAATACAAGAACCTGCAGCAGAGTGATAAAGCTAATGAAACAAGGCTCAAGACAGCCTCAGAGTTCAAAGACCGTGATGTTGGAGGAGAAGGTTTCTCATCGTCACTTGTAAGGAACGTACTTTTCGCTATTCGACAGACAAGGCAGGAAGAGGATACTTCAGCAGGAAAAGTTTGGCTGCGGGAGTATCCTGGTTACTGGGAGAAGAGGAAAGAGATCTTGGAATTACTCAGATACTTCGCTGCGCTTGGAATGAATACTAACATGGAACAATGGCAGGAAGACTCTAAGACTGCAAAGATGCTGTCAGTTGTTGTGGAGCAGGACCACATATGAGCAAAGCAGAGTGAAATAAAGGACTGTTACAATGATCAACCGTTTCTCATCCCGCAGGGAACCTCTAGATGCAACATTCCTGAACAGGCGCCTTGAAGGTGCTAAGAAGTATGACAGGATAGCAGGTTATTTCAGTTCATCTATTCTTGAAGTAGCAGGAGAGGCGCTGGATTCGGTTGAAGGGACTGTACGGGTTGTGTGCAACTCACAGCTTGAACCTGAAGATGTGAAAACTGCACGTGCTGCTCTTGCAGCTATTAGGAAAGAGTGGTGTGCAGAAGAGCCAGAAAAGATCGGTAAAGAGGCACGTGGCAGATTTTCAAAGCTTTACCAGTATCTTAAGTCCGGGAAGCTACAAGTAAGAGTGCTTCCAGACAAGGCATTCGGGCTGATCCATGGGAAAGCCGGGGTCATAACAAACGGCGACGGGACAAAAACTGCATTCATGAGAAGCATAAATGAGACACTGTCTGCTTGGAAACGCAACTATGAACTTGTATGGGAAGATGATTCCGAAGATGCTATTAACTGGGTACAGGAGGAGTTTGATGCCCTGTGGAACCATCCGGATTATAAAATGCTTGCAGAGTTCATAATTGAGGATATCGGAAGGATTGCAAAACGTGAGGTCATACCATCGCTTATCGAATGGCAGAAACAACCGGATGCAGCATCTGCGATTGTGGAAAGCCCGGTTTACAGGAATGAACTTGGGCTTTGGGAGCATCAGAAATACTTCATAGATATTGCATTCAAGGCCCATCAAACCGAGCATGGGGCACGCTTTGTCCTTGCAGACATGGTAGGGCTTGGAAAGACACTGCAACTTGCAATGACAGCGCAGTTGATTGCTCTTACAGGAGATAAGCCTATATTGATTCTCACACCTGCAACTCTGCGCTGGCAGTGGCAGGATGAGATGAAAGAGCACCTGGACCTTCCATCTGCAGTATGGGACAATGGCAGGTGGGTAGATGAAGAAGGTATTGAATACCCGAAATATGGCGAGGAAGGTATACTTAAATGTCCTCGGAGGATCGGCATACTCTCTTATGGTCTGATAACTCATTCTTATGGGAACGAAAGGTCGACCATACCCGACCTGCTGGGTTCAAAGAGATACGACTGCATAATAGTCGACGAATCTCACAGGGCAAGAAGGAAGAATCTTGGTCAAACACATGAGAATGAAAGAGCGGAACCTAACAACCTTCTCGCTTTCCTCCTGGAGATTGCAGGGAACACTAAAAGCATGCTACTGGCAACCGCAACACCTGTACAGCTCTACCCCATCGAAGCATACGATCTTTTATCCATACTTGGAGGCGGGAAGAATGAATCGGTCCTTGGCAACAAATTTAGCAAATGGAGAACTGAATCATTTGGATCACTTGACATAATCCAGGGAAACAGAACAATCCAGGAAATGGACAATGATCTGTTCAAGTGGATAGCAAATCCACTGCCACCTGCCTCAGAAGGAATGGACTACTCCATCCTCAGACGTTCCCTCTCGGTTGAAGACTCCATTGCAGTTGTTGCCCCATCAAGATGGATGGATTTAAGTTATCCTGACAGGTCAAGGCTTGACAGGATGAAAGATGACTTTTTCCAGAATCATAACCCGTACATCAGGCATATTATACGAAGAACAAGGGATTTCCTCGAAAACACCAAAAACCCTGAAACCGGAGAGCCTTACTTACAGAAGATAGAGGTCAAGCTCTATGGAGAGGACGACAAAGATGCAATACCTCTTCCAATCTACCTTCAGGATGCATATAAGGCTGCAGAAGAGTTTTGTCAGTTACTAAGTGAAAGGGCAAAAGGTACAGGCTTCTTAAAAACCCTTCTTCTCAGACGTGTTGGAAGCACACTTTATGCAGGAAAGGTCACTGCAAACAAAATGCTTGGAGTTCGCAAGGATTTTGATTTTGATTCCGAAGAAGAGGAAGAAGATGTTCAGAGAAGTGAGCTCTTTGAAAACATGTCTGAAGCAGAAAGAAGTCTGCTTTCAAGGTTTGCCCAGATCATTGAAGAACATATGGAAACCGACCCTAAATATGAAAAAGTCCTGGATATTTTGAAGAATGATAGATGGCTTGACAGGGGTTGTATCATCTTTTCTCAATACTATGATTCTATACAGTGGCTTGCCGATAAACTAAAAGAAGAGCTAACCGAAGAGAAGATTGGGATATATGCAGGAAGCAATCGTTCTGGTATCATCGAAAATGGAACCTTCAGGCGTGCATCACGTGAAGAGATCAAGGCACTTGTACGCAAAGGCACAATCAAGGTATTACTTGGAACAGATGCAGCCAGCGAGGGCCTGACCCTTCAGACACTTGGCACACTCATAAACCTTGACTTACCCTGGAACCCCACGAGGCTTGAACAAAGAAAAGGAAGGATCCAGCGCATTGGTCAGGTCTATGATGATGTATGGATCTACAATATGCGCTATAAGGATTCAGTAGAGGACAGGGTGCATGAGCTCCTTTCAGAGAGGCTTGAAAAGATCAACTCGCTATTTGGCCAGATACCTGATGTGCTTGAGGATGTGTGGGTATATGTTGCATTGAATAAGATAGATGATGCAATGAAAACCATTGATGAGGTACCTCAGAGGCATCCATTTGAAATGAGATATGATGTTATTCGCCCGGTTGATTGGGAATCCTGTGCGAAGGTACTTGATGATCATGAGAAGAAACAGCATCTTTTGAAGGGATGGTAAAAGATAGAAAAATAGGAGCCTTGAAAAGAATAGAATTAGATACAAATATCTTCTAATCTTGCATACTTGTCACCAATTCGATATTAATAAATTGAGAAACTCTGCAGAACCCATTTTACATTCAGTTTTCTAGATTTCTTATCCAAGCTGCACCTTTTAAAGCATAAGGCAATATAGATGTAACTTCAGTTATAAATTTACTTGATTGAGTATTGCAATATGGATCATGATTTGGTAGCCCAAGCCTCAGCCTACTGTTTTCACTTGGAGTAACTTTTCTAAATGAAGAAAGAATTAATCTATGTTTTGCCCTAGTGATAGCAACATATAGAAGTCTCCTTTCCTCCTCATGTTTTTTTATATCCTCAGGTGAAATGGGGCTAGGTTTTGAAGGTAAAAGTCCATTTATCAAGCTAGTAACTAGCACAGTATGGCTCGTTAAACCTTTTGCTCCAAATATTGTCATTATATTTATTTTTGAGTTTGATTCTTCGTGATCAGTAGAAATAATTGCTTGAGTAAGTATCTCTGTTAAATTTAGATCAGGATTATCATATTCAATTGAATCTCTAATAGTTTTAATTATTTCATTTTCCTCATCTTCTAATGGTAAGATTTCATTAACTACCTCACGTGTAGTTAATTTTGATAAATGGTCTAATTTACTTTTAAGATCAGTCCATTTTTCTTTCAGAGGGATGATTCTTATTTGTCGGCAAATATCGGCATTTTCTAAAACGTAGCTTAGTGACACTTTATTTTGAATACAGTAATCTTTCAGTCTACTATATTCTTTTCGTCTCCAATCACTATGTCCATATCCTAGCCAATATCGTAGACTGACTAAATCATTAGGATTAGCATATAACATTAGTAGTGTCAATTTAGAGCCTAAAGCTTGATCTGACCAATCTGGATTAGTATGTAGTTTTACGTCAGTTTCGCCCAAATAATTGAGTTCATCTTTCAAATATTGTCCAAACTCTTTTCTTGGTACTAACACATGTATATTTTCACCATCTGGAATTTGATTTAAACGTAGTAATTTTAGGATTCCTCTGGCTATTCCCTGTGTTTCATTTTGTCTAGTATTCCATTGTATTACTTCTATGGTGCCTTCATTTTCTTTTTCAGGTAATGGTAACAAATCTTCTTTGTTTCTATCTGGATTGTGGTTAATCAGTTCATTAGCTAAATTAACAATTTTCCCGTCACAACGTCTGCATATGTTTAAATAAACATCTTCAGGATTTGTCTGATTAATAATCCAGTTACGAATTCCTTCAGGTTCAGCATGTCTAAATGAATATATCGATTGGTCATCATCTCCGACGATTGTAATACTTGAATTTTGTCCTAATAAATCTATGAACTCTTGGTCTGCTCGATTGAGATCCTGATATTCGTCTACAAGTATCTGTTCAAATTCTTCAATTGCCTCATTTATTGGGTTTTGAGATAGAAAATTGACTGCTAATGGGATTATTTCTCCAACAGTCATTGCTCCATGAAAAATCATCCAATTTATGTATACATCATAAAATTGTCTTTCATTAGGAGTAGATGCAGATCTTGGAGTCTCGTGTTGATTACGGGCCCACATAGTTTCAAACTCCTTCATAAGCTCTTTCACAGGACTTATCTTATCATTGAAACATAAACTCAAATCGTAATATAAGGGTATTTTTTCATATTCAAAACAAATTCGAGGATAACGACCCAATGCTTCTATTGCCTGTTCATGTTGAAGGATCCTTAATGCATGTGAATGTAGAGTAGAAGCAACAATATCTTCAGAGCCAGGAACTCCCATAGCACTTAATTCAGTTTTCAACTGTTTAGCAGCCAGCCTAGTGAATGTGACTACAAATATTTTGTTTCCCGGGATTTCTTTTTCAAGTAATAATCTTTCTACCCTTCTTTTTATTGACCATGTCTTTCCTGTTCCCGGTCCTGCTAAACAACGAATTCTACTTTTCTCGCTTGTAACGAAACAGTCTTGGCTCATAACTGTCCAATTGTTTCTTAAACTAATATAACCTTTGTATTTTGTTTCTTTATTGTTTTCTTCATCTACCTGAAACAAGATCATATCGGTAGTGTCCCAATTTTGCTGTAAATTCCCCTGTGCCTAGAAGATTTTAAAGGCAATTCAATAAGGTTAGACATACTATGACAGAACAGAGAGCATGACACCGTATGCATGGGATTAGATGGTGCCTTGAAAGTACACCGATCTCCTAGGAAGTACCCATCTCTGTGGAACAGATGACCTTATCTATTCCATTGGTGATGCTATCGAATGTCCGGACACATAATGCAAGATACGAATGCAGAGACTTGACAGTAGTGATCATTTCATGACAACCTGACATCGGCCTTCCAGACTCTAATAAGGGGTGTGCCAAAGGAGTGCCGCATAGCGATTGGCAAAGTTGCTGGGGTGGTCGCTTGTCAGGCCAGGAAGACCTGCAAGGCACGGTAAACATTTTTAACCCTGACATCAGTAGCGGAAGACTTTTACAGTGTATTATTATATAGAGAGTTATGAATAATATAAAAATAGGAGAGAGAAATATTTTATGTTATGAAATGAGGGGAAAAGCTAAATCGTGCCAGAGCATAGAAGGATATGAAACTATTGGACCATAGAACACAAAATAACTCCCCAGGGTATGTCCTAGGGATCTTCCCCCGATTATATCCCAAGGGCCAGGTTCTCACTGTTCTCTACCCTGGCCGCCTCCAATTCTCCTGGTCCTGATGTCGCACTGAGATCAGTATCTGCAAGCTCACTGATCCAAATTGCGGCCAGTAATAATAACGGGAATCGAATAGAACCACTATGCATAATCAGCAGTGGGGACCTCTTGACCATCTCTCCTATAGAGATTGCACTTTGCTGGTGCGTTTGTGCGTGGTTCATGCACAACCGATGAGATTGATAGAGATGGCAGGGCGTTGCTGCTATGCGTTATATGGGTATTTTTAGCATCAACCTCCACACTAAATGTGCAAAAAGAGGTATGGCAACCATACATACTCGGGGGCCAGGCCCTAATAGAGCAAGTCCTACCTTAGGTAAGGCATAAACGGCTCTATAACCAGCCCCATCCCGAGCTTTCCCCATTCTGACACCGGGTCATAGTCATCCGGCACAAAGGGTCTTCCTGCCACGAAGTTAGCTTTATTATCTTCGCTCATTATCAGAGTTATCTTCTCCCATCCAAATGCCCTGTCATATTTTGGATTCCGGGTAATAAATCTGATATATTTCAACGTGGTGTCTGGGTCAAAGTCTACAAGCTCCATGTCTCGGAACGCATCGAATATTTGATCTTCGGTCATGTGGCACCTGAACCACATTTCGTATACCAGGCCCACTCTCAGGTAGTGACCCGATTTTTCAGTGAGATCTCTCTGCTGCAGTGCCCATTTGAAGATTGGCCTCATTGGTCTGACCTTATCATCCACCGCCACATGATTCATACGTCCGGCGGTTGGTTTGCACTCTTCTGGTATTTCTATTCCGTTGATATCAATGACCTGGATTGGGAAAGACTGTGACTCTATCCGGTTTCCCTGGCCATCTGACCAGTAACATTCCCTCTTGTCATATCCCCCGGTGATCATTCCATCATACGCAGGGACATGATATCTCACGTATCTTTTCTCATCTTGGTGCCAAAGACACGAATACACCTTGGCTTTGGGACTGTAACAAAAAGGAAGTTTGAGTCCGTTACCATATTCTCCATCATTCAAGTGGGACTGTTTAGGAAATGTCTCTCCCTGGTATCCAACTGCTTGAGCTATCAGCTTAACGAAGTAATGTGCTTTGTATGCAGGTGCTGGGAGGCATGGAACAACGATGTGCCAGGAACCAAGAGATCCTGATTTCTCGACCATTGGATAGTCTATGCCCATGTTCTTCAACATACCCACGACCAAGTTCTTCCACATGTTGGCATCTTCTATCTTCTTTTTATATGTCTCCAGGGTGTCCTTGCCTTCTTTATCATGAGCATTGATATCAAAAGCAATGTATCTAACTTCATTGAGCTCATCAATCGTGTAGACAACAAGTGCAGTACCCCCGGCCATATGTTCAAACAGGTGTTGCTCGGTTAGTCTTTTATCATTGCCGTGTCTGTCCCTCGCTGTACCTATCGACTTGGCAGTCTTCGCAATGTATTTCGGACCAGGGATATATTCGCCCTCATCGTTTACACACGGTGTAGCAAAGCAGAATACCTGCTTGAGTAGTGTCATACCATCGGATACCTGGATCACTGGTGACACCCGCACCTGGTTCAATATCTCCCGCACCTGTTTTTCTGCATCAGTGCGTTGAATTTCTTTTGACCGTATTCCCAGATAGTGTTCAAGTACCTCGGCAACGGTTTCAATAGAACCGCAATATAGAGACCCCGAAAAATTACTGATATCGGCTGGGGTTCTCAGCAGTTTTTTACCTACCCTCAGGATTTGAATACCGTTATCGGTCTCTAGTATTATAAGATTAGGATCTTCGGTATCTACCCTCATGTCCCTTATATATATATATAGGGACTTGGAGTTTGACACCGCCTCAGAAAGAAGTTTGACAGTTTTAACCGTTGCTGGTAATTTGGGCAACTGTCTAAATTGAGGTACTATAAAATACGGCGAGAACCCCTGCCGCTTCGTAATTTGTTTTTCCAATATCGTGTCCCAGTTTTCTGAAAAAAACTCGGTTTTTCCTATATCAGCAAACTGAATCACTCCAAAAAACCCATCCAGATAAAGGCGTGCTCTTGCAAGCCTCTCTTCCATCGTCTTACATTCGACAACGGAAGGCTTGCTTATTTCCTTGCCCACATCTATGCTGATCTTCGGAGAATTCGGTTTCCCTTCAATCTCCATCTTATATATCGTTCCCCATTTAATAAAGTCACGGATCGTGCTTGCGTTTATCCCGATACATTGAACCACACTTCTTCCATTCCCCCTTATCCTTCCGGCCATCTGGCACATCTGCATGAACATTTCGACTAGCCGCATCTTTCTTGACTCGTCTGCAGTCCTGCAATATCGGTCCATGCAATGACCCGGACTGTCGGACCCACCAACGAAAACCATATAATCTGCCGGAGTCTTTATCCATTGCTTCTTTCCATACCAATTAATATACGGAGTGTAAAAATAAAAACGCCCCGAATGACTGTCTTTCCCCCGGAAATGTGTCACTATATAATCATTCTCAGCCCTTCGGTGTTCAGTATCGTGAATCCAACCGATCTCTTCCTCCACCATTTGCCGGATAGCATCCGCTTCTGCAGCTTTCCTGGCAACGATAACTACTCGCTTCTTCCCGGCTTGGGCCAATGTTTTAAGTATTTCTTCCTGGATAAAGGGAAACCTTATATTGAAACTGTTCTTTCCATAGCTGTCCATTCTCCAGGTATCTGAAAGAATGAGTTGTTCACCTGCAGACTCCGTAGGATCCCCACCCGGGCCCATCAGCATCGTAGGGATATGTCCACCCCTTTCCAGGTATTTATCGTAGTTAAACCTACCTTTGGTAGCTGTTATGAAAATGACCTTCTTTCCTCTTGTAATGCACATTCTTACGAAGTCATCCATGGCCTCCCGTTCAGCAATATTATCAGCTACCATGTTTACTACATATCCACCATTCACCCAGTCGAGCTGTAAGTCTATTGATCTATTTGCCATTAATTGTGACAATGGGTCAAGGATTTTTTTACACTGGACAGACGTTCAATGGGTCTTCTTATATCGGTATGCAGGTTTATCAATTCGTTGTTAACCGCTACAAAGTGGCCGTAATTTTTGGGATCATCTATGTCGGTGTAATATGGATTACTTATTTTTATATTCAGTAACCTCTGGCTGTTATCATCTTTCGTACTTTCATTGCAGCACCTCAATATTGCGTCCTGCGTTCGGATGTCGTTGATTAGTAGGTCAACATTTGTTACTATCTTCTTAAGTTCCGGGTATTCACCATCGGGTGTCCCCATTATACCACAAAATCTTGAATGGTACTGGAAGGATGCACCGTTCTTCGCATCGTATGCCGGAATCGTTACAGCATTCCCGAATTCTAGCAGATGACATTCATCTACCACGATTGTATCGCATCTTTTCAGTATTTTTTCAATTCTCATTGCACCGATGCTTGGCTCATCTGGTTTTGTTTGCATATCTCTGTACATAGAAAGAATTGAGGACCGGAGACCACTATAAGTGATACCATATCCCACTCTGTCCTGGTCCTTTTCTGTCACTTGCACGCTTTCATAAACCCAACACTTTTCTTTATCCTCGCATTCTTTACAGTTAACGTTGTACTTATCCCATTCCTCAAGGCTGGGGTTCTTCTTGATCTTCTCAATTATGTGGATGCAGTCTTTATTGGTTGGGAAGGACATCGTTTTCAATCCACGGATTACTTCACGTTGTTTTTCGATATCGTCCTTAACATCCACAACTTTATCAGCGTATGGGACACATGTCTCCAGGACTTCACGTGCACCTGATTTAAGCGGTTCTACTAATAAAAACACCTCTCCGTTATCAATAGCAGTTGCACATATTCCAGTGGTAGCTCCGGCTCCTGTTGCTTTTACAACTATCCCGGGTTTGCCCTTCTGGATCTTCCCGTATATGGTCTTCGCTGCTATTTTGGCCGGGTGGTGGTTCCCTTTATAAACATCCAACTTTATTGGAATTGACATTTTTCTGCCTCCAATGGGGCAGCCGCACGATAAGAAAAAGTATATAAACTCCCGTGTCGTATTATCTACTACAGGAGATTTCGGAAATCTTTTTCTTTCGTTTGGCTCGGGATGCTGGAAACATCCCCCCATTCTTTTCTTTTTATTTGTTATCCCTCTGTTATAGGGGTGAATACAACACTATTTCCCTTTAGTTCTACACTCATCTTATCTCCTGGTTGCATTCCAAGTTCTTTCACGAAAGCTCTTGGCATTGTGGTTTTGTGCGCACCGTTGAACGGTTTGCTTAGTATCACTGTTTTCATATTTGAACCTCCAAAGTCAATCATATCCGAGTCAGATATAAACGTTCCGACAAACCGCTATGCTGCGGATTCATTGAAAAATACATACGTATGTATATCGACTTTAACTGCTGCACGCATCCCAATGAGATATTTTGAGACCCACCAACCCACAACCCCCGAATTAAATAATAACGGAAGTTGTTCGGCATACATACGTATGTATATCAACCCAATGTTTCCGCCAATTTGACCACCAGGGAGATCCCCAAAAAATAACTGAGAGTTATAACCAGAAGTAATAATTATTTATATACTCTTTTTTGAATATATGCAAAAAGGTAATATATTAAAAAGTGAAAAGGTTAAGTTGTGAGTTGCCGCACATGTGGCTCTAGCACTCGAACCTTACTTTAATTGCGTCCAATGCTGCTATTATTTCATCGTCATGGATGTCCAGGACCTTAACTGATCCTGGCATGACCTGGATGGCGTAACGGTATCCTACTTCGCCAGGTAACTTGGCCAGGTAGACTCCTGCCAGATGGGTTCCATCACCAAAGTGCAGATCCCAGAGGCATGGTAGGACTTGGTATTGAGCAAGAGGCTGCATGATTAAGACCTCAAAAGATCATTTTCAGCTTCCGGTGTCTATCATGCTGGACCTTAGCGGCTTCGCTTGCTATTTCCCTATCAATCCATACATCAATCTGCGCACGCATCGCCCTCTCCAGTTCTTCACCTGAGTATTTTTTTCCCCAACCTATCCTGCATCACTCTGAGATTGCACCAATTGTCAAGCCCAATAGGTGCAATCCTGGTCCTGCCGTTTTCCTCCCTGTACCAGAGCTCTTCTTGCTCTTGTCGGAGTGAAGCTTTAATATCTTCCAGTTCCTTTGCCAGGGTTTCCAGTTCTCCCCTTTCCACGATGTAGGTTTCCTTCGCTGCCTTCAGATCTGTATTCTCTGCTGCAAGCTTCTGATATTCCGGTGAACTTGAAACATCCAGTTCCTTCTGAATGGTCAAATAAGGCACGAAAGACTCATACAGTGCCCTCAATTTATCTGCTTCTGCCCTATAGTACGCTCCTTTGGTCCCATCCAATGTGTGACCCATGAAGAATTCTACTCTTTCACTATCGAATCCAGCATTCTTCAAGGTCGTGTTAAAGAATTTCCTCATATTATGTGACCGGATTAGGTTCCAGACCCCCTTTTCGGTGCTTTTCTGCGCCCTTTCTGATAATGTCCGGTATGCCTTCAAAAGTCCAACAGTGTCCAGTTTCCGCAATTCCTCATCCCGTGTTTCAAGATATTCGTCACTCACTGACCTCTTGATGAACAGATATCCTTTGTTGCCATAGACCTTCTGCTTAGACAATTGCATTTCACGATACTTGTCTGGTGTCTTTGCATCCCTATTTCTGTACTGGAGGTACTTTTGAACTGCTCTGGATGCCTCTGGACTTATGAAGGTCACAAAGTCGGTCGATGACTTTTCACGCCTCAAGAATAGTGTGGTAATCTCAGTTTCAGCATCATATCCCTTCGTGAACTGTTCAATTGTAAGATTAACAATATCTGCAGCACCCAGCCCTGAACTGCAGCCACATAGGATCAAAGCGGTGTCCCGGGGATCGCATACTTTCAGTGCCTCTCGAATGTCTTCTTTGTTCGGAATATCCAGGTGCTCTGGCTTAGAGAGTGCCTTTTCTTCTCTTCCAATGTTCGGTATTTCGTGATCAAAGCTTTTGTAGAACGACCGTACCCCACTCATGTGGCTCCTTCGGGTATTGACTGCCAAGCCCCGTTCTTTTAAGTACTTGCGGAATCCTATCATGCGTTTCTTCATGGTCCGGTCCCTGGCAAGTATGCCTGCTCTGACTTCCCTATCAGCATCGGCAATGAGTTCATCAGGATTAAGACCCGTAAAATCCACATACTCTTGCAGTCCGGTAAGGTAGTTTCTTCGTGTGTTCGGTCTTGGATCACTCAAATCCAGCCACGTTCTCACCGATTCGTATATATCTAACGATTCCCATTTCATTTACATCAAACTCGTTTGCACGTTCCGGCTCTGTAATAATATCCGGTTCGCAATATATAAATTAGGAGGGATGATGTATTACCGTAATAGGTGTTACCATGGTAAATGTACTGCCTGGAAAGGAAAGGGCAGCTTACAATGAATTGCAACGTATTGAAGGTATCAAGGACATATATCACGTTTTTGGAGAATATGATTTTGTAGTGATCGTAGATGTTGGAGATCTCAGCACATTGAACAATATAGTTGATAATATTAGAGAAAACGAATTTGTAACAGCTACACAAACCATAGTTGGCGCAGAGCTCAAGTAAATATGGTGCAGAGCATATTTATATAATGTGCTTTTTATACTGATTATACCGTTAGCTGACTTGCTTTAATAAGGATGATAATAGATGGACATTCCAATTGCAGAAGAACTTGCAAAAAATCAGAAGTCAATAAGTGTAGCTGAATTTTTCGAAAAGAACAGGCAAATTCTCGGATTTGACTCAGCTCCCCGCAGCCTCATCACAACTATAAAGGAAGCTGTAGACAACTCACTTGATGCCTGCGAAGAAGCAGAGATCCTGCCTGATATCCTTGTGCAGGTCGAAAGATCTGACAAAGACAGCGTCGTGATCATTGTTGAAGACAATGGGCCCGGTATAGTCAAAGAACAGATACCGAAGGTATTTGCAAAGCTACTTTATGGATCACGGTTCCATGCCCTAAAACAGAGCAGAGGACAACAGGGCATAGGCATATCTGCATCTGTACTCTATTCACAACTGACTTCGGGACATCCCACTAAGATCATCTCGAAAATAGGACAAGGGAAGCCTGCACATTACTACGAACTGATGATCAACACCAGTACCAACGAGCCCGAGATACTAAAAGAAGAAATAATTGATTGGGATCGGCATCATGGAACTCGTATTGAACTGGAAATGGAAGCTTCTTATGTAAAAGGTAGAAGACAATCAGTAAACGAGTATCTCAAAGCAACGGCCATAGTAAACCCTCATGCACGTATTAAGCTCATAGAACCGGATAAAAATGAGATCGTGTTTGAAAGGGCAACAGATAAGATACCGGTAGCTGCAAAGGAAATACTTCCACACCCTCATGGGATAGAACTGGGAACACTCATGAAGATGCTCCGGTATACTGAAAGGCAAAAACTGACACCTTTTCTTCGATATTCTTTTTCAAAAATAGGTCATCTTACAGCAGAAGAAATCTGTAAAGCTTCGGGCCTTGATGGGGAGATGGACCCACACGAGATAAACAGAGATCAAGCAAGAAAACTTCTGGATGCTTTCGGTAAAGTGAAGATAATGGCTCCACCTACGGATTGTCTTTCACCCATAGGAGAGAACCTGATCTACAAAGGCCTTGAAAAAGAGTTTAACGTAGACTTTATCGCAACTACCAGCAGGACACCATCAGTATACTCCGGAAATCCGTTTTTAGTAGAAGTGGGGCTTGCATACGGTGGAGACCTGCAAAAAGAAGATCGCGTAGATATTATGCGCTTTGCCAACAGAGTACCCTTATTGTATCAGCAAGGTGGATGTGTAACTACACATGCCATAGAATCCATAAAATGGAAACAGTATGGACTCAACCAGCCTGGTGGAGGACTGCCAACCGGACCTGTTGCTATACTAATCCATGTTGCATCAACGAATGTACCTTTCACCTCCGAATCAAAAGATGCTATAGCCGAAATTCCTGAAATAAAGGCAGAGATCGAACTGGCAGTAAAGGAAGTCGGCCGTAAGCTGAATATGTATATGAACAGGCAGGAAAACCTGAAAAAACGCAGAGAGAAAGAGATAATTATAACCAAGGTGCTGCCTAAAATGGCAAAGAAACTTGCCGAAACACTGGATAAAGATGTGCCTGATATAAATCCTGTTGTTGCAAAAATAATGGGTAACTTGCTTGTGAGCAGGAAGGTAAGCCGCAATGGAGATGGAAGTGCAAGGGTTTCTATTATGCTCAAAAACTTTTCAGGTAAAACTGTAGAGTGTACTGTTCACGATATGATCCCTTTCAAGATAAGGGAAACTATACCAGAACCTAAGACCATATCCATGGGCAATGATTTTGATTACGTATGGAAGATGTCGCTTCCAACCGGTTCTTCAAAGGCGGTAAGTTATGTTGTGGACACATTATCGGATGTAGAAGCAGAGACGTACCCGCAAGTGATCGTAGAAGGACTTGATGAAGAGCTTGTAACCGGAGCAAAGGCCATAAAGGGGCTGGTTTGAATGGCAAAGGAAATATCACAGCAGAAAAAAGAGCATGATGAGCTTGCAAGTAACCGTCTTTACGGCCTGACAGATGCAATATATAAGCAGTTTATGGATGGAGAAGTTCCATCTGTGAACCTGCCTACCAGGACAAAGAATAATATAGAATATAATGATGATTCCGAGGTCTGGGTGTATGGCGACAGGGAAAGCGAGCGCAGCGCAAAGACCGTAAAGGGAGCGTTCCAGTTACTCAAAGCAGTACATACAGTTGACTTCCTGGTAAAGAATCACATTTCTCAAAACCGTGGTTCCACATTAAGAGAATTGTATTATATCTCTGAAAACTGGGATATTGCCAAGTTCAGGGAGCAGCCTGAAAGTGACAGGCTCATAGAAGATCTGGAAATAATTACCGGATTGCAGAGAGAATATTTCCACATGCGTCCTGAAGAAGATGGCGCTACTATGTTCGGACCCATCAGAATTCGAGAGGAAACAAAAAGAGGAGACAGAACAATACATTGCCAGGAAGATATTGGGGAAAGCGGGTACCAGATACCTTTCAATGTAGAAAACATAGAGTTCCTTGACCATGATGCTGATTTCATTATAGCTATTGAGACTGGTGGTATGTATGCCCGGCTTATAGAAAATGGCTTTGATGAAAAATACAATGCAATACTTGTGCATCTCAAAGGCCAGCCTGCAAGATCCACCCGGCGTATCATAAAACGTATGAACGAAGAACTGTCCTTACCTGTAGTGGTATTTACTGATGGTGACCCGTGGTCATACCGTATTTTTGCTTCTGTGGCTTATGGAGCTATCAAAAGTGCACACCTTTCCGAACATATGGCAACGCCTGGAGCAATGTTTGTGGGAGTGCAGCCCTCAGATATTGTGGAATACGAATTATCTACTGATAAATTGACTGACAAAGATGTCAGTGCACTGAGAAGTGAACTCAGTGATCCGCGTTTTGCTACAGATTACTGGAAAGAGCAAATAAATCTGCAGCTTGAGATCAATAAAAAGGCCGAACAGCAGGCTTTTGCAGGAAAAGGTCTTGATTTCGTGACTGACAGATATCTGCCAGAGAGATTGACAGAACTTAAAGTCATTTGAAAGGGCTAGACTGTATTGCACCTAAATATATAGCATTTAAATAATAAAAATGCTATATATCCCGATATTAAGGACTGACTAGAATGAACGACACAATTTCTCTTTATCTGAACAATATATTAGATGTGCCGTCTGGATCTCTTGGATCGCGCCTTTCCATAGCGGTATTCATATTCATTTCATCAATAATTATTGCAGCAATAATTAATCTCGTTTTTGAGAAAGTGTTCATGCATTACGCCTCAAAGACAAAATTCGAGTTTGATGATCTTATTGTAGCCGCGTTAAGGAAACCGCTATATTTGACAGTAATTATTACAGGAACTGTCTTTTCTTTACATTACACTAATTTCTCGAAAGATTATGAATATGTAGTCAATAGCATAGGACTCACTATACTGTGTATAATCTGGATCATTGCCCTGCTCAGAATAAACAAAGTTCTCTTCGAAAAAGTATTTCCTCATATTACACGCAGAACTGAAACCCAGATAGACGATGAACTGTTACCCTTATTAAAAGGAATAGTGAACATAGTAATAGTATTCATAGGAATTTTAACGATACTCAACCTGATATGGGGAATTAATGTTACTCCTTTGTTCGCATCTGCAGGAATTGCAGGAATTGCAGTAGCGTTCGCAGCACAGGACTCCATTGCACAGCTTTTTGGCGGTATTTCCATATACTTTGACCAGCCTTTCAAAAGAGGAGACAGGATAGAACTTGAGAGTGGAGAAATAGGAATCGTACACGAAGTGGGTATAAGAACTACAAGGATAATGAACTTGTACAACAACATGATAATCATACCCAACAGCATAATTGCCAACAGCAAGGTCATTAACTACACTTCACCACAATCCATAATGGTCGTAAAAATGATGATGGGTGTTGCCTATGGATCGGACGTGGAGAAGGTAAAGGATGTCCTATACGCAATAATTCGAGATATAGACTTGGTCCTTGACGACCCCGCTGCCACAGTAAGATTAGAGAATTACGGAGAGTCTAGCCTCGATTTCGCACTTTATATGTGGATAAAGAACCCCGCCGATAAAATAAAACTAATAGATATGGTCAATAGCAGCATTAGTGAAGAGTTTGAGAAGGAAGGCATAGAAATACCATTCCCGACACGTACCCTATATATAAAGAACGAAGCTGAAAGTACTCCCAAGTAGTTGGGGGTACTTTTATTTGAAAGGCCTCATTTACAGGAATCGGATATTGAGTTAGATATCCACTGAGCATATTTCTCTTCTGCATCTGCCGGCCACCATAATAGAGCAGGAAGTTCGTAACTATGCAT
>MVQW01000297.1 GCA_002067265.1 Methanomethylovorans sp. PtaU1.Bin073
TCTGTTGAAAAGCCATTTATAAAAAAGAGGTTAATAAATAGGTTAAAAATGAACTATGTCACGTTTCAAGGCCATCAAGTGATCGCTTGAAATATGCCAATCGCATGTTTTCATTGACATAATCAGAGAACTTGACTAATTCCCAGCCGTCAATACCCATCTTATTGAGATCTTCTTTAGTTTGATCCCAGTCTCCATATCTTACTGATCTGATCTCATATTCCCATGGTGTCATTTTCCCAACTCTGTTCTTTTTTCAGTTCATTTTATTGTAGTGTATAATTAGAGTAGGAAGCTTCAGTATTTATAACTATCTAAAAAAGCAACTTGTGTTTAACTAAAGTAAATTTGATTTATTGCATCAAAACTGTGTTTTTAGATTTGATATTAGGTCAAAACGATATTAGTTAAGTAGCTAATGTTAATAGCTTTTAACAAAGTATTTATATCTAATAATGCACATGTTCCAATTAAGTTGTGTTACAATCCCTTCAAAGTCGTACCTCCTTCAAATATACTTATGAACCATATGTGCAAATAGTTTTAATACCCAGTGAACTAAGCAAAATCTGTTTTCAATTGAAAGGATTGTAACCTGCTTATTCTTTTCAGAACGGTTTATCATAACGCGAGAATTAACAGCATGAGCTCTGCACTAAGGCCTGCAAATACTGGTATAGATAAATTATCATCGATTCCTGATAAGTAAGTTTCAGTCAATGTAGCAACCAGGGCCATCAAAAAAGCTACAGGCAGATTCTTTAAAACTATAATCCCAATAACGGTATCTATTAAAAATTCAGAAGCACTACCCTCTAGAGACTTATTCGTTCCCTTGACACGTGTTTTGCCTAAGGTTATACCTACAAGAGAAGCTGCCAAATCTCCAAAAGTAATAAAAAGTATTGAAGTAATTGCCACTTCCTTGCTATAAACCCCTATCGCAATAAGGGAACCAAGAGCAAAAAAAACATGTCCGCCCATAAATGCTCTCTCTTTATCTCTAAATAAAAAATCAAATAAAGGAATTTTGATGCCTTTGGTAAGACGGAAATGCTCAATTAATAAAAGGAGTGCGAGATACAATATAAGCAGATTTAGTAATGTCTGCTTCCCCAAATAGACATATATTAGTACTATGACCAGAGACAAAAGATGAATGCTCTTGCGCAAGAGCTCTTTGATAATGATAGGTGTTGTCATTTGTCATGATAAATGAAAAGGCAAATGAATGCACGAAAGATCATCTGCCTGATCTTGTTATTGTGAACCATTTAACTTGTCAGCGATCTTCAGTATATGGGAAGTATGCATTCAATACATACTCCTGTATCATTCTATGAGTATTAAAGAATGAACCATTTATAGCAATTGAATGTGTCATCATGCTAATAAATTGTTCCCTATTCTCATAGAACATAAGTATTATTATATTTTCAAGTTTATCATATAAAGAGGCAGCATCAAGTGAATGATTTCGATTTTCTCCGTTTCCAATAACAGCTTCACCTATGGACCAACCTGTTAATCCTTCTATATTACCTTCTATCCACCATCCATCCAGTATACTTAGGTGGGGAACCCCGTTAAGGGCAGCTTTCATTCCACTGGTCCCAGAGGCTTCCAAAGGAGGAACTGGTGTATTCAGCCAAATGTCTACTCCAGCTGTTATCATTGCACCCATTGTCATGTTATAATCTTCAAGATATACTAATTTTATATCGCCGTTTAGAGATTGCTTAGCATGGAATATATTTTGGATAAGTTTCTTTGCTTCATAGTCCCTTGGATGCGCTTTGCCTGCATATATTATCTGGATCTTGCCAACTTGAGAAGATATCTTTTTCAATCTTTCAATGTCCTGGAACAATAGATCAGCTCTTTTATATGTAGCAGCCCTTCGTGCAAATCCTATTGTCAGTACGTCCTCATCTAGGTGAATGCCCGTTTCGCGGCTTATAAAATCGATTAGTTTCTTTTTAGCTTCCATGTGAGCTACCCATATCTCATCTTTTGGAATGCTCAGTGCATAGCGAAGGCTGAAATTATCCTGTTTCCAGATCGGAATATGCTTATCAAAAAGTTTCTGGAAAGGTTCTGATACCCAGGTACCAGCATGCACTCCATTAGTAATGGAATTTATAGAATAACCTGAAAAAATAGCTCTTGAAGCTTCACCATGCTTTTTTGCGACTCCATTTACATAGCGGCTCAGGTTGAGCGCCAAGCGTGTCATATTAAGAGACTTTCCTTCATGGAGAACGCCTTCTAAAGCAAAGAAGTCCTCTCTTGGCCCCAATACTTTCCGTGCAAGCTCAATAGAAAATTTGTCGTGGCCAGCTGCAACAAGGGTATGGGTTGTAAATACACATCTTTTTCTCACGGCTTTACGATCATTTTCAATTAAATAGCCTCTTCCGTCCCTCTTTGCGCATTCGTCCAACAATTCAAGTGTCAGAAGTGCTGCATGTCCTTCATTCATATGGAAACTCTGGATCTTTTGGTATCCAAGGGAACGGAGCATTCTGATTCCTCCAATACCAAGGATAACTTCCTGACAGAGTCTGTAATGCTCATCTCCGCCGTAGAGGTGGTGCGTTAAAGTTCTATCCCATTCATTGTTCTCCGGTACATCTGCATCAAGGAAATATATTGGTACCGTATAGCCACCAACTCCTTTTACTTCATATTTCCAGACTCTTAAATGGATTGTCCTTCCTTCCACCATAACAACAGTTCTTTGTGGCATTTCTTCCAAAAGGGATTCCACGGCCCATGCTGCTGGTTCTTCTCTCTGCCATCCGTCTGACTCTATTCTTTGACGGAAATATCCCTTACGATATAGCAAAGTTATCGCAACCATTGGAACTTTAAGATCGGCTGATGAGCGAATTGTATCCCCAGCCAATATTCCTAAACCGCCGCTGTATGTGTGGATTTTCTCATCAATTCCTATCTCCATAGAAAAATAGGCTATTGATCTTTGTTCGTTTACTGATTGCATATTATCCTCATTATTATGTCAATATTAATGATAAAGAGTTCGAGACTTTGAACACAAGCATGTTGTTAAATATATAGATAATAATGTTAATTTCTTTATATTTTATGCCAAATGTTGTAATATAAGATAGAGTGCCCATTGAAAAATATCTACTGACAAACGGGTAGTCGTGTTTTATATTTGTCGAGCATGGACTAGTTATACTGCTTTTTTTTCATGAATACCTGCAGATATCTCAGCCCCATATGTTTCGTAAAGTATTAAATCCTGTCATCGATATAGAATGATTTTATATATTTCAAATTATATATAGGTTTAGTCTAATATTCAAGGTTGATAATTCATTGAAGACCTTCATGAGGCTAAAGAAATGAACGATGCGGAAAAAACAAAAGAACAGCTTCTAAAGGAAATAGGGGAATTAAGAGCACGTCTTAACGAATTTGAATCCAATTCGTTCCAACAGCAAAATATAGAAACTAATGAAAATAGAATACTTCTCAACGAATTACTTAGGCTTGCAAACACTCATGAGCAACTTCTCTCAGTTTTAGAAGCATTCGATCAACCTATTTATGTTTGTGATCCCCTAAATTATCAAATATTGTTTGTGAATTCACCCTTAGAA
>MVQW01000298.1 GCA_002067265.1 Methanomethylovorans sp. PtaU1.Bin073
TACATACAATCTTACATGTCAGGCTGTGGATAAATTCCTCAATCCTATTATTCCAGAAGTATCTCCTATAACAGAACAGATTGTTTTCTATAGCGGCAGCAGTTCTGCAATACTCCCTCTCAATGAAGAGGGAAAAGCAAATATTAAAATGGGGCCTACTCCTTATGTTGAAAATGTAGACATCACCGCTACATACAGAAACACCAGCGGATACACGAACATCACCAATTCTACAACATTGGAATTCATAGCAGGTGATCTTTCTGATCTTAATATGTATGCTTCACCAGATACTCTGATTGCTAAGGGTTTTAATGGAACCCATGAAAGCACGGTCAAAGTGGTTGCACAGGATCAATGGGGACATATTTTACCTGGAATTTATCTTACTGTGAGCACTACGAATGCTACAGTAGGCCATCTTTTAATGGATAATATCAATGCCACGAGTATAAATACAACAACAAATGCCTTTGGCAAGGCGACCTTAAATTTTGTGTGTAGTGAAGTTCCAGGAAATACTACAATTGTTGCAACTGCATGTAATGTGAACGCATCCGCTATCGTCACAGTCAAAGATGTGCCTTTCCTAAATGCATACATAGATGTGGAACCTGAATCCCGCCTGAAATCCGGTCAGGTTGTTAACGTAACTACAGTTGTCTCCTTTGAAGGAAATCTCCCTGTCACACGACCAGCGTCAAATGCCATGTTAGTGCTTGACCGTTCCGGTAGTATGGACCCTGATTATTATGCAGGGACACCTCTTGATGTTGTGCTTGTTATTGATCGTTCGGGGAGTATGGATGGAGATGCTATGCTAGCTGCAAAGACAGCATCCAAGAAATTTGCAACGAACCTGGTTTCTAACTCTCAACTGGGAGTGGTATCTTTTGCTTGGGAGCCATTCTTACCAAGCAATATAGATCTGGAATTAACTCCACTTAACTCATCTGAAAACCTGCTTCTTGTCAACAGTTCTATCGATAAATTACATGCAGTTGGAGGGACTGCAATGGGAAATGGTATGGCAGATGCCAATTCTATGCTCATAAACAATGGTCGCTCTAATGCTCGTAAGGTAATGATCCTTCTTACAGATGGATTGACAAATCAGGGTGTAGATCAACAAGGTACAGCTGCTGTTAATCTGGCAAAAACAAATAGTATCACCATTTTTACTATCGGTCTTGGAGATGAGATTGATGAAAGCCTTCTCAGAACTATTGCTTCAGATACAGGAGGAAAATATTATGCTGCTCCCAGCAGTTCTGATTTGGCTTCAATATATAATGCCATTGCACAGGAAATATGTGATTACGACATCACAGATATAGAATATGGTTTTGAGGGTTTCACACCATATTCTTACAACTTCAACGACTCAATCTCCATTGAAGATACGTACGTTCTCAGCTTCCAAGGGTATGATCTTGATGATGTATTTGATGCAAGTCCATTTTATGGTGGAACAACTGCAGGAGAGTGCCTTATCAGGGTAAATGGTGAGAATTTTGTACTGGCTCCTTCAGTAAGTACTCCTGCTAACAATAACCTATGGAAGACTTATCAGTACGACATTACGAATTACATACATGCCGGTGAGAACTCAATAACTTTCTATGACTATTATGACTACACTGGTTCCAGAGATTACTATGACTATTATAAAGATTATGAACCAAATCCAAATCCACCTTATATTGGCAATAACAGGGTAAGGAATGTGGCAATATCTGGTATCGGTAGCCAGATAGCATCATATCCGGCAGAAACTATCCTGAATGAAAACGGATATGGTATCTCATTTAACAAACCCTTATCTTCTGACTATTTTGAAGATAGATTTGAGATAAATGAATCCATCAATGATCTTAAAGTGAAACTTCAATGGGATCATAGCTATGCAAATCTTGATCTCCAGTTGATAAGCCCTTCAGGAAAAGCTTATGGTATTGGTTACGATACAACAGGTTATTATCCTGGAACTGATGGCAAATCTGAATATATATGGATAAGTCCACTTTCCGGTCTTTATCCGGATAGCGACACAGATACTGTGGAATTCGGTACCTGGACCATTCGTGTAACAGGCATGGGTGTAAATGATCTGGGTTCATGGCAGGAGAATTTCTTCGTATCCACATATATCGATAAGAAGAGTGCAACCCAATTATCATCTCATGTTTTCATGTCCAGCTTTAATGAAAGTGATGGCGATAAAGCAGGACTTGTGCTTTATAGTAATGAAGGAGTCTCTTTGACTGATACTCAGACCACTTATATTCTTAGTAACAGTACATGGGTTGGCTATTTTACTCCGGAGACAGCTGCTCTGTATGACCTTACTGTCTCATGGGAGGATTCCTCTGACATGGAGGTCAAACTCTATGATGGAATAGACATTTTGTCTTCTTCAAGTGGCACAGGTGAATCCTCAGTATCTTCTTTGCTCTCTGCAGGGAAAACCTATCATCTGGAAGTTACAAAGGGAGGGACTGATCTAAGTGATACTCAGTTCACTGTCGAAGTTTCAAGTTCACAAACGGATAGGATACTTACTGCATATTCAGAGTCAGGTTTACAGAAACCGCGCTTCAGGGCATGGGACAAGGATGATTCCCAATGGTCTGATGAACAGTCAGCAAAATCAGTAACCGGAAATCCATATTATACAGTAATGGAAGCAAGTCCGGTCAGATCTGAGATAATAATGCTAACAGGCACCAGCCAGAGTTATGTCGAGGCTCAGGTATGGGACGGTTCATGGGGATCAGTTAAAACAGTAAGCAAGATGTTGACTTCAAATGCGAAAAGAGGTTTTGACGTTCAGTATGAGCAGATCTCGGGAGACGCAGTTGTAGCTTACATTGATGGAAGTGTAAATTCCATGATTCCTCGGTATATAGTTTGGGATGGTTCCTCATGGAGCTCTCCAGCTGCCGTAAGTGGTACAGGTAGTGGTGCCATTTATTGGGTAAAGCTTGCAGCTGATCCCAATTCTGATAAAATGGTTCTTGCAACTCAGGACCGCGGAGGAGTCATACGTGCCCAGATATGGGATGGTTCCAAATGGGGTAACTCTGTTGTAATAACAAATGCGGCTAATAGTTATAATGGATATCAGTGTTTTGATGTTGTATACGATAATAGTGGAAGAGCCATGGTCGTCTATGCGGACTGGCAGATATCTCAACAATATGTCTATTCCACATTAAAATATACTTGTAATGTAAATCTAAAATCGTATATATGGAATGGAGTTTCATGGACCAGCAAATCTATTGGTTCTTTCACACCATATTCTCAATCAACAACTAACACTTACGACTGTTGGGTCACAGCAGCAGCGGACCCAACTTCAAATGAGATCATGGCAGCTCATCAGGATGCTTATGGTGTCCGTGTGGGTATTTGGAATGGTGCATCATGGTCTTCCTATTCTTCTCCAACCACTGTGAAATATCCTAGTGCCAGGGGCATTGATGTAGGGTATGATTCGATTTCAGGTAATGGAATGATAGTTTTGGGAGATAACAGCTATAATCCAAAATATGTTGTATGGAAC
>MVQW01000299.1 GCA_002067265.1 Methanomethylovorans sp. PtaU1.Bin073
CATACATCAGTAACATATGTTTTTATAGCGTTATGCTACAAAATATCTTTCGGTAAGCAGATGAAGGAGGAAACAATATGAGTGAAGTATTTTTTAGATCAGCTTCAGAGATAGGACCAACAAATACGCAGATAGATCAGATAAAAGAGCTTTTCAAAAAAATACCAGTGGTGGAAGAAGGCGATCTGGTAGCCATCAAGATACATCCCGGAGAATATGGTAATACGACCTATGTGCGCCCAGTCATAGTGCGTACTCTAGTTGATCTTGTAAAAGAAGCCGGAGGAATACCATTCATAACTGATACCACGGTGCTGTACGGTGGAAAGCGCTTCAATGGTGCTGAACTCCTCTGGACAGCAGCTGTAAATGGATTCACAGATGGAAGCATGAATGCTCCTTTCATTCCTGCAGATGGCCTTCTTGGGGATGACAGTGTTACAGTACCCATAGGAGGAGAATATATAGACGAGATAACAGTAGCTTCCGCAATTGCAAAAGCTGATGCCATGATCATGATCTCGCATTGCAAAGGCCATCCTGCATCTGGTTTCGGCGGTGCTGTCAAGAACCTTGGTATGGGATGTTTAGACAAGACAGGGAAAGCAAAAGTGCATGCTCCTGGAAAGCCGGATGTTGACCTGGAAAGCTGCATCGGATGTGGTAAATGCTTGCAGGCATGCCCCTGGGATGCCATATCCCTAGTAAATGGTAAAGCGAATATCGATAAAAACACTTGTAGAGGAGAACAATCATGCCTGGGATCATGCAGATTTGAAGCCATAGTACCACCTGAAGGGCATACTACAGAAATACAAGCCTGCCTGGGAGAAGCTGCTCTTGGAGCACTCAAACTGCTTCCCGGAAAGATAGGATATATCAACTGGATATTTGATCTGACTCCCGGATGCGATTGTTTCAATTTCTCCGCACCGGTTTTCGCAGGAAATGTGGGTATGCTTGCTTCAATGGATCCTGTCGCCATAGACAAGGCAAGCCTTGACCTTATCAACAAAAAAATAGTTGAAGAGGGGTGTATGCATTCGATAACCGATGTATGGGGTATCGATCCGAGAATACATCTTGAATATGCTGCAAAGATGGGAGCAGGCAATATGGAGTATTCCTTAGATATTTGAAATCCTGCCTCTTTTTATTAGGAAGGGGTTATTTTTTATATCATCTGCTCCCATTTTTAAAAGGGTGTTAGCAATCCTGTGGGGAACATATCTTGGATTTGTTGATATTCGAATTTAAAGTTAGTTTATCTGGCTGTGAATTGCCATTTTGTGTTCCTATTTAGTGGAACGTATACCCATTGATTGCAACAACTGTCCAAAATGTGGGGTTTGTACATGAAAGAACTATACGATAAAATGGCTATGGAAGCCATGGGTGCACAAAGAGCTGTAGTCAATACAATAAATGCAAAACGTGGAACTAAGTTCAAGGTAAAGGATGCACAGCCTTACGTTGATGCTGTGAATAAAATGAAACCGATGGGAGAACAAGCCAAGTCTGTTTTTGCCCTTCATATGGATTCCGTTAATACGCATTTCAATGTGCTGACAGGACTTACAGATACCGTCAGGCCTGAAGACGATCCTTTTGTAGAGCATTACCAGACACCGCCCATAATGGAGATCCTGTATGAGGAAGACCCGGCTTTCAGAAAATCCGTTGAAAAGTTCGTGGATGAGATCGGCAGGTCTGAAGCTTTGATCGGCAGAGAGTCTGTGCGCAGGTATGGAGGTTTCTACGGGCCCACCTGTGTAGTAGACTTTGCATTTGTACCTGGAAGTACCAGTAATGTAGTCAACAGGATCCTGCAAAAAATGGACATACCACTGGACCACAAACGCGCTATCCTCTCCTCTAAATCATGGGGCATGAACACTTCCTATGGAGTGGGAGCGAAGTTCCAGATGGCTATCGAAGATGGAAAGTCATTGTCCGAAGCTATGAAAGAAGAGATATCAATGCTAAAGATGGTATATGATACGCCTACGGATGCTCAGGCCAAGCTCATGGATGAAGCGGGACATACATCATTTGATGTGCGTAAATATATGGCACAGTACAAGGACAAGATGAAAAAAACAGTAAAGACTGCAATAGATGATGAGGTATTCTATGGGAACATAGTCACTGTACCCGCCTACGGAGTAGGTGATGTGGCGCACCACATATCACAATCCATGTTCAACATGACCAAGGACGACGTGGTGATGGCTGTAATCAATGCTGTAACCGAGGTAATGGAAGCTACAATGGAAAAAGCCAGGGGAAAATTCAAAAATGAATATTCTCCACTCACAATTGCCACAGATGCAGCAGCTGCAGCGGCTACAAAGATACTGTGGATGGACGGATTCACCACTATGATGGTGCTGGACCTTTTGGTCAAAAGATTCCATAACCTTGTGCTCAATAATCCGAAAAGAGGTGCTGCAGCAGAACTGCATAATGTTGATTTCATTGACCTTATAGAGAAAGGAGAAAGGATCATAGATCACAAACCCAGAGGTGCAGGTTGTGTAGTTCAGGGGATAACTATTGACCTGAGTCCCATAGAAAGAAATACGGTACTCAATAATCCGCAGTGGTACACTTATCCGGCATGTGCCATCACGGTAAGGTTCTCTGCTCTTATGAGACTTGCGGATTTCCCGTGCCTGCTTACCAGTGAACCGGTAACTGCGACCATGATGACGAACATAATAGCTCTGCACAAGAAAGAACCACATTCGCCTGCTAGGGTATGCAAATTCTGCGCAGCCAACTATTTCGATTACAAATGCAAATACTGCAACTGGACGGAAGCCGTCTGATCGGTGTGCCCTTTAAGGGTACACATTTTTCAAGCAAAAAAAGCCGCCGACCGAAAGTCCTATTTAATCACACACATTATGAATTGCAATGACTTCTACCATTTGCCCTAAATGCGGGAATAATACTTCTATATTACTCAGCGGTGTTTGCAAGGAATGCTTTTTTGAGAATTTTGTGCTGGCCCAGCTACCTCAGGTACTACAGGCAAAGATATGTGCAACTTGTGGAGCACGCTTTACCCGTGGCAGATGGACAGATGAATATGATGTTGAAAGTGTTGTATTAAAGACAATTGAAGATTCCCTTTCAATCCATGAAGCAGCAGAAGATATTGAGATATGCATAAATCCCCGCCAATTAACCCCGCATATGTACAAGGCGGAAGTAGAAGTAGTTGCAAGAATTCAGGGGGAACCAGTAAGTTCTGAACTTTCTACTGAAATCAGGATCTTACGAGAATCATGTGAGATGTGCAGCCGAATGTCTGGGGGTTATTTCGAAGGTATCATTCAGATAAGAGCCGCCGAGAGAATTCCCAGTGAAGATGAATTAGATGCATGCATGCGAATTGTGAACCTGACAATTGACAG
>MVQW01000300.1 GCA_002067265.1 Methanomethylovorans sp. PtaU1.Bin073
CTTACATATCCACTAACAATATCGGAGACAAAAATGGAAAATTCAATTTTAGTGTGAGCCTCAGAGATACAGGCATATTTTGTATTGTGGGCCTTCCCAGTAACTCAGAAAAATACAACATAGAGCCTGAAGACATATCCTACATGCTAAGATCAATAGCTGATGATATTGCCGAGGGTAGCAAGAATCAAGATAATGGAAGCATAGAAGTTCTTTCTTCAAAAGCAAGAGGTAGTAGTGTACCTGTATATATTGGCCTGTTTATGTCCATTGTATGCATAGCAATCCTTCTGACATATGCAAATAGAAATACTTCTTCTGTAAATAGAATAGAAGAGAGGCGCAGGAACGAAAAATATCTGAAAATAATGGATTTTAACCGTCGTCTGTGTCTGACATTAATTACCAGTTTTATGATCCTTCAGATAGCAGAAGAAATACAACATGGTTTGGCAAGCTCACATGTGGATACTACAGTAATACTAATCTGTGTGATAATTACAGGGTTGATCGATATACTTGGAAGAAAATTCCGGAAGAAGGAAGGGCTTTAAGATCAAAACCCTTCAAGAACACGCGTGCATACTTTTGCAGTTTCGTTAGCGCATCTTCCCCAGGAGAATTGAGCCGCTCTATCAATTCCCTTTCTAATAAAGGAAGATCTCAGATCATCTTCCTGGAGCAATTCAAGCATAGAGGTACTCATTCCCTGATAATCTTCTGGATCCACAATAATACAGGCATCACCAGCAACTTCTGGCAAGGATGATACACTGGATGTGATCACTGGGCATCCACATGCCATAGCTTCTATGACCGGAAGTCCGAAGCCCTCGTAAAATGATGGGAAAACGAACATCTTTGCAATGCAATATAATCTGACAAGATCTTCATTGGAAACCCTTCCAAGAAAACGAACATCATTTTCAAGACCAAGAGAGGTTATCAATGACATGATGTTTTTCCTGTCCTGTGGGTATTGGGCCTCTCCTGCCTTTAATAGAACGAGGTCCTTTCTTCCGGATTCTTTTTTCAATCTGTAGAATGCTTTAATGATACCTTCGACGTTCTTTCTTGGCTGCTCGGAACTAATGTGCAGAATATATTCCTTATCTTTTTCAAGATTGTACTTTGACCATATTGAAGAAACATCTTCAACAGGTCTGAACATTTCATGATCTATCCCAAGATAGACCGTGGTCATTTTATCTTCGGATATCCTGTATTTACATTGCAGATCACTTGCAGTTGCATCAGAATCAGTAATTATATGCTCTGCATCCTTTAGACCCTTATACATCATTTTACCTGCCATCTGATGCACTTTGCTTGCAGGATACATTTCATGTATGATGTCATGACAGGTGATCACTTTAGGCGCTACCTTGAAAAAAGAGATATTCTGGTTGGTAAGGAGATACAGATCATATTTTGGAATATGACCTTGCATCCGGTAATAAAAAAAAGGATTATTGTCTACAAGTGGTATTCTTCTTGTACTTGCAATTTTGTTCGATGTGGTAAGTTCACTTACAGTAAACTGCTTGCTGTCAAAGAACACATGATCGATATCTACTAAGCCTTTAAGAGATTCAAACAGAGAAAAAGAATAATTGCCAATACCTGTATAAGGTTGGGCAGTATTAATCATACCTATAGTCATATAAATCACCGTTAAAACATCACATAAACATATTCGAACTGTCTGTAACCTTATACAATTGTAATTTGAAGTTCCTTTTTACAATATTTGTTGGTCTTTTCATAAGCTCGCAAGCTATGGAATAATCCATATCATAGACATCTGCTTCTCTGTGAGGATAGTGATTCAGATCCACTGTAACCTCAAGCTGTTCAATGGTAACAGGCTGGCTGTAAACAAGTTCTAATTCTACGGGATTGAAGTATTTTTCAAGAGGAGTTGCTTCATTTGTCAAAATGTAGACCGTATCAAAACGTGAAGTATTAAGACTGTTTTTGAGCTTCCCAAGGGAATTAGCATCCCACCAAAGAGCTGGCTTTGAGTACACGAAAAAGAATGGATCAGCCAGTTTGTATGAACCTGCAGCATATCTATCCACTAGTACCAGATCATTTGAATCAACCTGATCTGAAATTTTTCCTACATTTGTTATCATTCCTTGATTCTCAGAAAAGAACAGGATTGGGTAAGCGGTGTAAATGTTTATTATCATGACAAGGGAAATAAGACTGATATACAGCACTTTCTGCTTAGAGAGATCATGAATAACAAGAGACATAAGTAAAAATGCTCCAGGTATAGTCGTGGCTATATACCTCCTCAGGAACCAGGGCTGGTCCAAAGTGATGAAAGGAGAGAGCAGGTACAGAAAACCGGGCAGCATAAAGAAAATTACAAGAAGCTGCTTTTTGGAATTAGCATCCATGCGAAGTATAGAAGCAATGAAAACCAGGAAAATGGAAATCAATGGTAACTGAAGATTATACTCAGACAATGCCATGTATACAAATTCAGGGAAATGATATCTGATAGCTGTTTTATCCAAAGGAACTGTTTCTGTGACAGCTGAGGTCATACCACCTGAAAAATGAGCAAATACTGCATCAATGACCCCTAAGTACCTTGTTTGCATAAAAAAGTAATAATAGAGCATTAATGCCGAAGTCAGTATGAATACAAACCATAGCAGTACAGGGAATTTGTTTCTCAGGAAGTGGAATTTTTCTTGATTTTTCGAATCTGAATAATAATTGAGGCCTTTATTGCTCGTTGTCCTTTGATTCGAGCTCCACATACCCTTAGATGAAAAATCGTATAGCAGAAATAAAAAATAGAATCCAAAAAGGATCAAACCTTCTATACGTATAAATGGTAGCATCCCAAAAGCGAGCAACGATGAAATGTAATAGAGATTATGCCTTCTTTGCTGAATATACAGGCAACACAATACCCCAAACCAGAAGAAGGCCATGAAGAATATTTCAGTTACTGTCTGCCGTGAGAACCATATCAGAGGGTATGTAGCAGAAAATGTCAGAACTGCACCTAACCCCACATACGAATTCCTTAGTTCTTTTCCAATCAGATAGATACTAATCAGGCCAACGAACAAAGGAAGAAGATTACTAAACTGTATACCAGCCAGGCCAAAAAGACTGTAGTAAATGGCCACCCATGAAATGTACCCAAAATGAAACTGAGAAAGGAGTTTGCCATCACTGGTCTTAATGTAATTGTTCGGAGATAGAAAACTTGGTATAAGATCGTTTATAGGAGACTCAAGCAGCATTGTGTGATGCTCTGAGAGATAAATGGCATTTGTTGAATAGATACCCGGGTCTCTGCCTCCGTACAGTGTATCATGGAAATACAAAGAAGTAAAGATTGAAAACGCTATGATAAATATTAATGCGAGGATATTCTGTTTGGATGCAACACTTGGTGTAAAATGCTTCTTATGAAAAAAAAGTACAGCAACTGCTGTGATCAAAATTAAAGCTGCAAGAAGTATGTGTTCATAGAAAAGAGAGAACATTGCCATTAAATTGGCAGCCCATGAAATGCATACAAACCATAGTGAAAAGATAATGAACTGATATTCAAATCTTGGAATAGCAATGTTATCCTTTAACTGCATTATTAAGCACCTCTGCATAACGTTGTCCAACTTTGTTCCAGCGATACTCATCATTGAATATTGACTTACCAGTAACACCAATCTTATTTCTTAAAACCGGATCAGAGAGCAAAAGAATAATCTTATCTGCCATGGCTTCCCAGTCCTTTTCCGGAACTTTGAACCCATTAGATCCATCGTTTATGGTCATACTTGGACCACCTGAATCAAATCCCACAACCGGTTTTCCATAGCTCATTGCTTCCAGGGCAGGCATACCCAAACCTTCGGCATTTCCCCACTTATCGGTAATAGAAGGAATTACGTATACATCGCATGCTTCATAAAAGAGAGGAAGCTCTTCGTTTGGGACCAGACCTGCAAACAACACATTATGTTCAAGATGATTGCTAATGGTAAGAGATTCTAGCATATTGCGCTCCGGACCCTCACCCCCTATAACTAGCAACGCATCCGGGTGAACGGAGACTATTTTGCTCATTGCCTTTATCAAAAAAGACGTTCCTTTTAGAGGAATTAATCTGTGCACAGTAAATATGACAGGTCTGCCAGATATACCCCATTTTCCTTTAAAGTTATCCAATGATACTTGAGGATGTATGATAGGATAATTGCTCCCAACCGGGAATACTGATATCTTCTCAGAGTCTGCACCAAAACTCAGTGCATAATCTTTGGTATAGTCACTGATAGCTATTACTGAATCGTGCTTATTAAGTATGTATTTGCCCAGTGATCTTAATTTGAACCTTTTAAGAAAAACCAGGTCAGTGCCATATACTTTCAGAACAGAAGGTACACCTGATATTTGATGATATACTGCAGATACAAGACCAGCAGGAAAAGCCCAGTTAGAGAAAATAAGTTCAGCGTTTTTCTTCTTCCTTAGTTTATGGAGGCTTAAGGACATAAAAAAGAGCATACTCGCTATCAATATAGAATTGAAGCAGTACTGAATCAGAACACCAATACGGGAACTGCATTTTTCATGTGGCAAAAAATTCCCATACCCAAGTGATTCATACTTTTCTGGTGCATACCTGAATCTATAAACTTCTATGCCATCTATTACTTCGTAATCCTTGGAACCTGCCACATGTGGACATAATATGTATGGAATCAGGCCTTCTTTCAAAAACTCTTGCCCCAATTCCAATATCCATCGGGCTTTATAGTCATCTTTGTCCCTTGGAAAAGATGATGTTGTTACAATGATATTCATACTGGATCGTTGAAAACTTGAATCTGGTCAAATAGCAATTATTCCATCTCAATTTTCTTCAAACGGTACAATATTTCTTCTTCCCGTATTCTTTGATATTTCAGCATATCAGCGATCAAACCGAACACAAAGACCTGTAAACCAGTTAAACAGAGCATAGTTGTAAGTATTGCGTAAGAGATATTCGGGATTACAACTCCTGTTGTAAGGTATTGAGCCAATACCGTTATTCCTGATAGTGCTGCGATAACCAGGAACACAAAGCCTATAGAAGCAAAGACCTTCATGGGTTCATAATCACGGTATGTACGTAAGATCACAGCAGTAGCACGCTGAGCATAATGGAAAACCCCTGACATCAGCCTTGAGTGACCTTCTCTTTTCCTAAATTCAATGGGAATCTCGACCAATGTCAAATTATGGTTGACAGCCTGCATAATTGTTTCCTGGACATAAGTATAGTCAGCCAGAATGTTCATTCTTAGTGCAGCATCCCTTGTGAAAGCTCTGAAACCTGTTTGCGCATCTGTAACAGGATAACCGGAAGCCATGCGTGTCACACGAGTAGCCAGAATATTGCCGATCTTTTTCTGAGGTGGCATGTATTCTATATGCCCGCGGAATCTGGAACCTAATACGACGTCAGCCTTTCCCTGAAGAATAGGAGCTATCAGATCAGGTATTTGATTTTGGTTATATTGGAAATCAGCATCAGTATTTACAATGATATCTGCACCTCTTTCCAGGCATTCTTCAAGCCCTTTACGGAAAGTTAATGCAAGTCCACGGTTTTCCTTTTGGGAAACAACATGATCAGCTCCTGCTTCTAAAGCGACTTTTACAGTAGAGTCAGTCGATCCGTCGTTGATGACAAGAACTTCTACCTTGTCTATTCCCTGTATTGTCCGGGGTATCTCTTTGATCACTTTTTGAATGGTTTTTTCTTCATTGTAGGCTGGGATCATCACAATGAGCTTCATACTTAATTATATAATATTTATAGAATAAATACTCTTGCTTTT
>MVQW01000301.1 GCA_002067265.1 Methanomethylovorans sp. PtaU1.Bin073
GGGTAAGTACCTTCTTTCTTATACTCTGTCCTGTTACCTTCATCATCTGTCTCTATGACTGGGTCCGGGTCAAGGTAACGTCTGTCGCAGTCCACCTTTGAGAGTAGTTGCTGCAATTGAGGTTCCCATTCAGGCACAGTGGATTCTTCCACGTAGTCAGCAGTCTGGTCTTTCACGACCTGCACACTGTCCATTCTCTCGAGCCAAGGATAGGCACCTCTGATGCTGTCAAGTGCCTCTTCAAGAAGCTCCATACCTAATGCAGTCACAGCTTGCATGTCAGCTATACGATTCTCTATAGCTGTTTTAGGTTCGAACTGGTCTTTGATGGCATCAAACTCATCCCTGATGTTGGGGTGTTTCATGATGACATCATATATCATGGGTCCGAGGTGACCGAAGTTCTTGGGGTTTATATCAGTGGTTGATTTAGGAGAGACAAGTCTCTCGAATGCACGTATCTCATCTTTGATGAATGGGAAGTTTTCTCTTGTCTTGAGAACCATACATCTGACACGGGTACCACCATATGTGGCTTCATCGAAGAGTGGTCGCTCCGAAGTGAAAACCAATATAGCACTCTGATTGTGAGATTCATTATCGCCTGTTCTGTGGTCGTAAACTTCACGGGTTGTTCCATCAGCTACTTCCTTGGCGAGGTCCTGTGCTTCTTTTCTCTCTTTCTCTTTTTTGATTTCATCCATAAACAACACTGCACCGTTTAATTTTGTTGCTCGCTGGTTGGGTGCCCGTGCACTGTGATTGAAGTTCATTTTTATTCTGAGGGGATTGCCGAACATTGCAAGAGCCAGCAGCCACCTGAGAGTTTTGGCGTTGCTGGTTCCGCCATAGAGTGAGACACTGAATGATGCAACACCAACCAATGAAAGTAGCATTGCAGCGACCACAATACCCATAGCGAGCCTGACTTCAGGTATGTTAACGAGTCCCTTGATACCTTGCATGTAGCCATCAAGTGTGCCCTCTTTGTAATACATCTCACAAAGCTTAGCATCGACACAGATAACGTCTCCACCGTAGCATTCTTGACCACATACATAGACATCGCCACACCATCCAAGTTTTGTTGTTGCATCAAGGATGGGTAGCTCATTACTTTTCACACCATTGATGAACTGTTCATCAAGCATGTTCTTGAACTCAGTTGCATTTTTGGTATAGATGCCATGTTCCTTTGCAAATTCACCAAGACTTCTAAGGTCATTCAGCCAGCCATCTTCAACATCTACGTCCTTGACACTACCTGTACTGGTCACATACCTGACTCGATGCATGTCTTTTGGACTACCAAAGACTCTATACCTTCTAGTCACTGCGCATTGATACCCAATTGGCTGATATTTCTCAATGGTGACTTCCTTACCATCATCGAAGTAGCTACTTACTACAACCTTATAAGCGAATTTGTCATCGAAATGATACCCCTTGGGTATAGTGACACCTTCAAACCCTTTGAACTGGCTTTGTGAGTATGTCTCTCTAGCTTCTACAGCATCATTGTATCGCTTTGCAGCCTTGTTGAATGTCTCAAGCTGCTTCTTGAATTCAGGGCTTCTGATGTGCTTGAATACTTCTGATGCAGTATCCTCATCAAGTCTGTCACCGAAGAACAATTTAGGCGAAGGTGCTGAAAGGTTAATTGGTATTTCTTTACCATCTATCAGGGCAATAACCTTGACCTTGTATGTCGTATGGGAACCCATGACCATGTCAAGTGTGAGTTTGACAGGTATTCCAGCTATCACTGCTTCGATGTCTTCAAGCTTGCATATTGCATCCTCAGCAGCATCTATGTCATTCACAATCGCATCCCACTGAGATACGATAGATTTATCTGCATCCATGTCATATTCAGAATTACGACTTTGGTGTGCCATTGGCACTGTTGGGAGCTCTGATGTAGGAGTCAGGGCTACTGCTTCATTTTCTGTCATTTTTCATCGACCTTCTTTGTATCAATTTTCTTAAGCAACTCTGCATGTTCTAGACCCAGATGCATGATTCACTCCTGTCGTCACGTCTTGCAAGCTTTTCCTCAGTCCATTTGATGTTTGTTCGTTTGCATACTTCACCATTTGGCAGTATGAATCCAACACTTAGCGATGAACACCTCTCGATTTTACTCTTTAATGTCCGCATATGGCGGTTTGACCTTCTCTCACCACGGTTGACCATGTATTATCACTCCATCACTGGCTCAGGTGCTCTGAAAGCCTTCCTAGCATCTGCATGTTCTAAGCCATCTTTCCACTCATCTCGGTCCTTCTCAGAGAGAATGAACTGATTGTCAGGTGCCATTATGCAGGCACCTTCTGAGGCAGGAGTCCCTGTTGGGTGAAGTATTCCCTTAGTATGTAATTTCCATAGGTCGATTCCTTAACGAGACCTCTCTGTTCTTCAAACACTTTCTTCAAATCCGAATCAACATATATGCTGATAACTTCTTTTTTCATAACGTATTCACCTTTTAAATTTTATTTATCTCCTATACTTCACACAACATATTTAAAGGTTTGTCATGCAAAACAAGGCACAAGGTACTTACTTTTTTGTATAGCAGAGTTTATATGCTTGTATAGCAAGCACAGTAGACACTATGATAGCAGTAGAGTTTTTATAAGCAATAAACTATAAAATTAGGGTGCAGTAGGTGCTGAATTTAAATGATTTCTCTATATTGTGAGACAGTAAAGAAAAGGTAACTGTCAGTAGGGCTGACAGTTATGCATCTTACAACGGAATGAACGTAGTAGCTCTCTGCCTAGCCACAGGAAGCTTCTCAGACAGTTGATTGTACAAAGGAGCATAGCAGATACCTCTTTTGGAATAATAAGCTCTCATGAAGTCTATGTCGATTTGAGCTTTAAGCAGGAAGGCAAGGTGTTGGATGTATGTCTGATAGTTCATGTCATCATCTCCGTCTTAGTGGTGCTCTGGTGCTTGATTGGAGGCAGGAAACCGCATCTGTAAGCGAGTTTCATGAGGGCACTGTACTTCCCGACAAGCATAATTTCTGCATTGCGGTCCATTATCACTCTCACTTGGGATGGAGTTTGAGCCCTTGAGGTCTTCTTCAGGTCTTTCTCGATAGCATCTATGTCGTTATGATATTCGGTGTCCATGTAGGGTGACAGCAGTATCTCGATGTACTGTACTGCTTCATACTTGCCTGTGGTGTTCCCTAGGACACCGGATTGCATGTAGGTGAAGCTTGCACGGAAGATGAGTCCTGCAAAGTCGAGGGGTGCTTCAATCATTTCTGTGTTTTTCATATTACCTCTGATTATATTTTTGTTTGAGATTATGCTCAGAGCTATATAAGCAATTCCACCCAACATAAGGAACCTTTTGTTTTATTATTGAAAATACTTCAGAATAACACCTGATATAAACGCAATTGGTTAGCCACATAGTTAATTACTAAAATGAAGCAATAACGTTTTTATACTCACTGTTGGATTTCTGAAGTATGAAGTATAGCAAAGAATGGCTCAGAGAAGATGAGCTACAACGAATGATGTCGCTACCTGACCTCGATGAAAAGTACGAGATTTGGATGTTGCTAATGTATGGGCCAGCCCTTAGGGTATCGGAAGCCATCAACGTAAGGGTAAGAGACCTCGATATCCAGAATAGAAGCATCGATATCAGAGGTGGAAAAGGTTATCATGAGACCGAACTCAGACAAGCCAGATGTGACGCACTCACTCTTAAGCGACTAAAGAGGTTTGCAGAGGCACATAAGCTGAAACCTAATGACTTCATTATGTTCTCGAATAAGAGCAAGCAAGTGAATCGTAGTCATGTATACACGGTTGTGAATCAGATTGCTCATGATGCTGGAATCGATAAGAAGATTGGATGTCACACATTCAGACGTTCAAGGGCAGAGCATGTCTTAGATAGAGGCATCAAGCTTGAAATTGTGAGTAAGTTCCTGCGTCATAGAAAATTAGAAACAACAATGAAATATCTTGACGTGTCGGTTGCAGATGTGAACAGAGAGTTCGATAAAATTGAAGATAACATGAATCTGTTCATAAAGTGAGGTGATTGCATGAAAGTCAGGAACTTAAAGTCAGACGATGCAGAGCAGACCAAGAGAGTGAAAAGATGGAAGAGCAGGGTGATTTGATGGACGTCATGGACCTCTCACCTGTTGGGAAGAAGAAGCTAACCAGATGGATAGGTCAGCAGACAAGGAAGCACAACAACATCTGCATTTCAAAAATGATAGGGTATGCACCCAATGAGCACAAGCTCATGCAGATGATGAAGTACATTGATGCGTGGCATTTGGCACATCCTCAGGAGACCTCGCAGGATGACTCAGGTGACTTGCAAGAAGACATAGATGAAGAAGAACCTGTCCCAGCACCTGAAGTCAAGCCAAAGACACCTGTATTTGAGCAGAAAGTGCTATCTACTAAAGTGAAGGGAAAGTTGAACTTGTTGGTCTTGAACCATCCTGATGTTCACATCTCTGAGATGATTCGTAACACTGCTGATGAAGCCGAACTCTTGAAAGTAATCGAAGAGATTGAGAGCAGGGTCGTTCCAGTCGATATAAGGGTCAAGCTGTGGACAGTTAGAAGGCTCTGAAATGAGTTCGGAGGTACTGACACCTGTCCTTACCCCTGAAATCATCGCTATGGGGCTATAATTCAATCCTGTGTAGCTTTGGACCGGGATTTTTTGATGGGGATGTCTAATGGGTCTTGTTTCAATGCATGTTTCTTAGGATTAGGCAGCATCTCTGTATGTACCCATCCGTTACCTAAGTCTTCTGTTTTTCCGGGTATCTCATCGGGTTCAATGTCTTCGATGACACCAGCAGATGACAATTGCGACACCACATGAGCGAATTTATTATGCATTCTATCACTACTATGCATGAGTCTTTCAATTTCGAGTCGCTGAGCAGCGTTAACACGCTGCATTTCGGATATCTGTTGTTGTAAGGTTTCACGTTCAGCTTCAAGTTTAGCAGTCATCTTCTTGAACTCTTCAGTTTCAATGCTCTTGTATTCAATATCTTCTGTGATGGAAAGGTACTGCATGTAGTGAAGGTAGGAATTTCTAAGGTCATCCAAGTCAGGAATATGGTAAGCAGCATCCAGTCTACTTGGTTTGTGACCCATCATCTGCTCGACCATTTCTTTCGGCATCTTCGCATTTTTCAGAGTGTTGCTAAAATATTTCCTTACATTATGGGAACGTATATCGATACGCTGCTTGGTCTTCTTGAATCCTGCCTTCGCATAGACTGTCCGATACATGATATCGATGTCACGTGGCTGCATTCTTCTAAGCTCTTCATTAACACGACCTGTCTTTGCATCGATAACTGTATCTTTCAGGTCTTCCTTGATGAAGATGAAATCATTATCAGTATGCACCCTGTGCTTTTCTAGGTACTTAGCATATTTATTGCCATGATATTTGGGTGGTGAATTACGTAGATTCAGATAATGTTTGACTGCGTCACATGCTTCGGGATTCAGGAAAGTATTATACTTGAAGCCCGTCTTAATACGTTCAAGTTTAACTGCACATGTATTGGTCTTTTCATCATAACCTTCCTTGAAGTGCCTGACACGCATACTGACTACTTCGGCACTTCCCATGCCTGAAGATGCCTGACACAGAACAATAGCACGATTCCGAGGGTTGCAAGCCTGCAAGAATGGACGTAACTCGGTTATCTTGTCTGGGATATGCATATTTTCTTCGATGCCTTCAGGTGACTTAATTACTTTATTTTCAATTGTATTTTTGGGCATCTCAATCATGTTATGGGTATAAAATCCCATGACATCATTCACATGTCCTCTTACTGTGTTGGGTGCGAGGCACTTTACATCCTTCAGGTGTGTAGCAAATGCCCTCACATGTCTCCACGCCATACGCTGTGATAGTGCTTTTGTAGATTCATTAGTGGCTTCAGTTAAAAGTTGTTCAGGTGTCATTCCAGTAAACTCAGTGTACTTCGCCATTGAGAGAATGTATCGCTTGTGCGTGTTTTTCTTGTCAGTGAATCCTATAGTTGAAAGGAATGTAGGGTCTTTCCTTAGTTGTGCTTGTTTCATGGGCATACCTTCCTTCACAATATTATTGTTTTTATTATTATAATATTGTGATATCACCCTAGGTCAAACACACGTTTCGATACCCAGAAGCATCAGCATCGTATCTACGTGGCAAGGACCCTGGAGAAATTGCTGTTCAATGAACTTTTGCTTGAGATGGTTTCGGTTCAGGAGATAGTAGAGTAATACTTTCTGAATAAAATAAGAGAATACACTTATATTCTATAATGTGGATTGCCCTTTCAAATTAATGATGTATATCTAAATGTATATTTTTCTTGGAAGAGGGACTTAATTGGTTGAGGGGCAAATCTTATTTTCAAATTCATCTACTGTGGAAGACAATATCTCAATAAAAATGCGTATCCAGGAAGCATTGTTATCGATTTCCTCTAATTTTGCAACTTGTGAGAACACTGATGAAGCTATCGAACAATGCCTTGCTATTATCGGTAAACTTTGTGAGGCGAGCAGGACTTCTGTTTTTCAGTTCATTGAACAAGGTGCTTCCATTTTAAATACTCATGAATGGTGCCGGGAAAAAGTAAAATCCGAAAAGACTCTGTTTCAGAAAGTTCCTTTGTCGAGTTTTCCATGGTGGATGGAACAACTCATGAAAGGGAAGATAATCAGAATAAATGATATTTCGATCCTTCCTCCCGAAGCTTCTGCAGAAAGAGAATATTTTGAATCATGTGAAATAAGATCTATACTTTCTTCTCCGATATTCGTTAAAAATGAATTAATTGGATTTATAAGCATAGGGAATGCTGCTGGATTACATTCATGGGAGATCAGCGATATTTCGTTCATGCGCGTGGCAGCTGATATTATGGGTCTGGCACTTGAACGTCAGGCTGCAGATGCACGTTTTAAAGAATCTGAAAATGAACTTTCATACTGCAAAGGGCAACTAAGTTCCCTTGAACAAATGAAGAGTGAGTTTCTTTCCAATATCAGTCATGAACTCAAAACTCCTCTGATCTCTATCAAAGGATATACGGAATTATTGCATGATCATGTACTGGGAGACCTCAATGCTCAACAGGAAAAGGCTGTGGTCACTATCCTGCACAATTCTTCCAAACTTGAACACTTAATTAATTCCTTGTTATACATTAGTTCGGTTTACGAAGGTGACCCTAAATACAAATTTAGTTTTTTTACCATAAACGATCTACTTAACAGAGCTATTGAATTGGCTGTATCGCATACAAAAAAGCAAGGCATTGAGATAATTATCGATATACAATCATATCTTCCGGATGTATATGTTGATGAGGTAAAAATTACAGGTGTTTTTTCCCGGTTGATTGATAATGGACTTAAATTCACACCTTCTCCTGGAGCTATCAGTATCAAGGCGTTTGAAGATAATGGAAAATTGCATATAGCAATTGCGGATACAGGTGTAGGTATTCCAGCAAAGCACCTTGGACAGTTATGTGAACTTTTTTTCCAGATAGATGGTTCAGAGACACGTAAGTATGGAGGCACCGGTGCTGGCCTGTATATCTGTAAACAAGTGGTCACAGCGCATAAGGGTATCATGTGGGTAGAAAGTGAAGAAGGTAAAGGTTCAGTCTTTCATGTAGTCCTTCCGTTCCGATGATGTCTCTATAGTTGAAATCCTGTGTTAAACTATCTTTTTTTACGCAAAAGGCAGAACAAAGCATTTAAATTGGATACCGCAATAGGTGAATATCTAATAATCATGCTTATGGAGACTTCCTATGCTAAAGGAGATCACAGGTCAATACAACGCAGGTGAGATCGAATCCAAGATACACTTTTTCTGGGATGAGGTCGATGCGTACTCAAAGGTACGCCAACGCAGAATGGGTGCAAAGCGTTTCTTTTTCGTGGACGGTCCGCCATATACTACCGGCCATATACACCTAGGTACCGCATGGAACAAGATCATCAAAGATTCCATACTCAGATACCGTTCAATGAACAATTGCCATATACTTGACCGTGCAGGGTGGGACATGCATGGCCTTCCCATAGAGGTAAAAGTGGAAGGTGTTCTTGGTTTTACTTCCAAGAAGGATATTGAAAGGTATGGTGTCGGCAACTTCATCGAAAAATGTAAGGAATTCGCCTTATTGCAAAAAGATGACATGACCCGTCAGTTCTATTCTCTTGGGGTATGGCTTAACTGGAAAGACCCGTATATGACACTGCGGGATGAGTATATCGAAGCTGCCTGGTGGACGCTGAAGCAGGCACAGCAAAAGAACCTGCTGGAAGAAGGAAAACGGGTTGTCAACTGGTGTCCACGTTGTGAAACCGCAATAGCGGATTCTGAAGTTGAATATGAGGAACGCGTCGATCCTTCCATCTATGTGAAGTTCAGGGTAAAGGGCGAACCCAATACATCTATCGTAATCTGGACCACTACTCCGTGGACCATTCCCTCCAACATCGGAGTAGCAGTACATCCTTCATTCGAGTATTCCAGAGTAAAAGCAGTTACATCAGCCGGTGACAGTGAGGTCCTGATCATGGCTTCAGCACTTGTCAAAGATGTGCTCAAGAAAGGCAGGTATGCTGACTTTGAGATACTGGATACAATGCTGGGCGAGGATCTTACGACACTGGAATATGAGCATCCTCTTGCAGACCAGATCCCAAAACAGGCACGTTTTAAGCATAATATATATCTTGCAGACTTTGTAACAGCAGAGAACACCGGTTGTGTCCATATAGCCCCAGGACATGGTATGGATGACTTTGAAGTCGGTGTAAAGCACGGGCTTCCCATCTTCTGTCCGGTTGGATCAGATGGCAGGTACACGGAAGAAGCCGGTGAATATACTGATATGCATATCAGAGAAGCTAACAAGGTTGTTGTGGAAAACCTCAAGGAAAGAGGGCTTCTGCTTGCAGAAGGTACTATTTCTCACCGCTATGGGCACTGCTGGAGATGTAAGACACCGATCATTTATCTTGCTACTCGCCAGTGGTTCCTAAAGATCTCTGAATTAAAAGAACAGATGCTTGCAGAAATTGACAAAGTCGTCTGGTATCCTGAGTGGGCAGGTTCAGCCCGTTTCAGGGACTGGGTAGAAGGTGCCAGAGACTGGTGTATCTCAAGGCAGCGTTACTGGGGCATACCTATTCCCGTCTGGCGTTGTACCGAATGTGAACGGATCGATGTCGTTGGTACCAAGGAAGAACTTCTCGAAAAGTCAGGCCTGAAGGAAGGAATAGAGCTGCACAGGCCCTATGTGGATTCTGTGACCCTGACATGTGAATGTGGCGGAAAGATGCGCCGCGTGGAAGATGTATTCGATGTATGGTTCGACTCGGCAGTTGCTTCCTGGGCCACGTTGAATTTCCCTCAGAAAAAGGAAGAACTTGAAAAATGGTGGCCTGCAGATTTCATCACCGAGGGCCATGACCAGACCAGAGGGTGGTTCTATTCACAGTTAGGTGCCAGTATGGTGGCCTTTGGCAAGGCACCTTATAAGAGCGTGTTGATGCACGGATTCACTCTTGATGTGGAAGGCAAGAAAATGTCCAAGAGCCTTGGCAATGTAGTGCAGCCTTCCGAGGTCATTGATAAGTTCGGTGCCGATACCCTGCGTGCTTATGTGCTAGCATCCAGTGCCCCGTGGGAGGACCTTAAGTTCAGTAATGATGAAATTGCCAATATGCACAGGACGATCAACATCCTCTGGAATGTTTATCGCTTCCCCTTGCCCTATATGGCGCTTGACGCCTTCGATCCGTCAAAGGTATCACTTGAATCAGTAAAACCTCATATGCGCAGTGAGGATAGATGGATTCTTTCTCGGATGCAGTCTGTAATAAAGGCAGTTGATTCAGCTATGGAGACATGTATGCTCCAGAAGGCTATCAGAACAATTGCTGACTTTATCCTTGAGGATCTTTCCCGCTGGTATATCCAGCTCATAAGGCCAAGGACATGGGTAGAGGCTGATGATCCTGACAAGATAGCTGTATACAGGGTTTTGTATGAGGTTTTCACCACCACTACAAAGGTAATAGCTCCGTTTATGCCTCATCTCGCAGAGGAAATGTATCAGAACCTGGTACGCAATGTGTATACAGATTCACTTGAGTCAGTGCACATGAACGACTGGCCTGTGCCCGACGAATCCTTCGTAGATGTGGATCTTGAGCAGCATATGAAGCTTGCACGCTCTATTGTGGAGGCAGCTTCCAATGCTCGCCAAAAGGTTGGCCGTAAGCTGAGATGGCCTGTGGGAAGGATTGTCGTCACTCCACAGGATGAAACGGCTGCTTTGGCTATCAAGAACCTGAAAGCGGTGCTCATGGACCAGACCAATTCCAAGGACATTGTACTAACAGAAATTGGTGGGTCCTGGGATGAACTTGGGTTCAGTGCGATACCCAACCCTGGCGCTATAGGGCCGGTATTCAAAGGCGATGCCGGCAAGGTTATAGCCGCCTTAAAGCAAGTTGATGCGCTTGCACTGAAGAAAAAACTGGCCTGCTCTGAGGGTTATGAACTACAACTTGCAGATGGCAAAGTTGTAACTATAACTCCAGATATGGTAAATTTCCAGGAAACATTGCCAGAGCAGGTTGCAAGTGCTTTATCATCTGCAGGCATCGTATACGTGGATGCTAAGCTTACAAGGGAACTTGAAGCAGAAGGCTATTCCAGAGAAGTGATCCGCAGAGTCCAGGATATGAGAAAGGAAATGGATCTTGCTGTGGAAGAGAACATTAAGACCATTATCTGTATCGATGACGAACGGGTAGTGGACTTGGTGCTCGATCTGGAACAAATGATAGCCAGTGAGGTGCGGGCAGATGTGCAGATCATAGGTTTTGATCTGGAAGTGCATGGTGACCTTGTAAAAGACTGGGATGTGGAAGGAATATCAATGCACATCGGCATATCAAGGGCCTGAGCTTGCAGGGAAAACTATGGATTTCGCAGTCTGGGAACCCGTATACAGAGAAATACTACAAGACTTTGGTTTCAGCAGGGAAGAAGATGAGCTAGCAGCTCTTCTTCTCTCACATATGCTGGCCAAAATACATTCTCCTGAACCTGATGCTCTAAAAAAAGTAATATACGGCAAAGAAATCCTTGTTTGTGGTAATGCTCCTACCCTTGCTGATGATCTTGATAAGTTTGACCTTGAAAGATACGTGGTAATTGCAGCAGATGGTGCAGCAGCTGTTGTAATGGATGCTGGCAGGATACCGGATGTTATAGTTACAGATCTGGATGGGGACGTAGAGCGTGAGATAGAAGCTTCAAAGCATGGTTCTCTTGTAGTTGTTCATGCTCATGGTGACAATAAGGGTAGACTTCTCAAGTATGTTCCGCTTTTGCAGAATATAATAGGCTCCACACAGGCTGCTCCACTGGAAAACGTTTTCAATTTTGGCGGTTTTACTGACGGAGACCGGGCTGTGCATGTGGCCTATGAGTTTGGAGCAGGAACCATCAAACTTGCAGGTTTCTTTTTTGATGATCCGTTAGTATCCATGTTCAAAAAGAAAAAATTAAAATGGGCCCGCAGACTTATTTCTTCTTTAGGGATCAGGCTTTGAATAGACTGTTCCATGATGCCGATTTTCATGAGAACGTATTTATATTTTGTTCAGCAATTAGGAATAAGGTTTCATGGATACACTGGTCATTTGTATAGACAGAGATAACGATCTGGGTGAAAAGGCAAAGGTATCAAGTCCCATAATAGGAAGAGAGGAAAATATCAAAGCAGCTGTTGCTTTGTCCATAGCCGATCCTGAAGATTCGGATTCCAATACCATCTTTGGCGGCGTTAAAGTACTGGATGAACTTCGCGCAAAGGGACATGAAGCTGAGCTTGTAACTTTTGCTGGTGATAAGAAGGTTGGTATCACCTCTGATCAGAAGATCTCCCAGCAGCTTGATGAGGTCCTTGCAAAATATCATGCTTCGAACGCTATTTTCATTTCAGATGGAGCAGAGGATGAAACTCTTCTCCCTATAGTCCAATCCAGGATAAAGATCAATTCTGTTAAACGTATAGTCATTATACAGAGTGAGAATCTTGAAAGTACTTATTATGTGCTCAAGCATGCTTTTAATGACCCTAAGATATCTCAGACGTTCTTTGTACCACTTGGACTTGCATCTCTCATATATTCTATCTTCCTTTTGGCGAATTATCCAGAAGGAGCTATAATCGGTATTCTTGCTGCTGTTGGCCTGTATATGCTATACCGTGGCTTTGGTGACACTGTCACAGTTTTATTGAACAAAGTCAAAGATGCGTTCCATACAGGCAGATTAATTGCTGTAACTCATACTGCAGCTTTATTAATTGTTTTTGTTGCTTTCGTGCAAGGATTCGTACGCTTATGGAAGTATTACACTCATGGCGGAATATGGTACCATGGTTTGGTTCCGCTGACTACTGTGTTCATACATAGTTCCATATGGTGGCTGGTATTAGCTGTGATCATTATAAATTTCGGTCGTATGATGGATAAATACTTGCATGGGCAGTTTAGTCTGAGGCTTATATCCTCTTCGTTCTATGCCTTTTCCATAGGGCTGCTATTCTGGGGAGCAACTACGTACATACTTGCATTCAACCCTGCTATTGAAGGCGCCCAGCTTTCAATTGTTACAGGACTTCAGTACTTCATTTATTCCATAGTCCTGGCTATCATTATAGCTCTTGCAGGTATCAGGATAGCTATCAAGCCATCCAAGGAGTAAATACCATGGCTAGAAATACATCAGATCAAGAATGCATTACTAATGTAGATTTTTCCTTTGCTGTCATAGGTGGTGTGGGTTTCTCTCATCTTGATGGCCAATCCTCGATCACAGTAAAAACCGACTTTGGTGTTATAGAGGCGTCCGTGGTCAAAATGGAAAGCCGTAACATATTGTTTATCCCACGGCATGCAGGAGATACCGGCCATGTTCCACCTCACAAGATCAATTATCGTGGCCTTATTATGGCAATAAAGCAATTAGGGATTTCAAGGGTGATATCTATCAACTCGGTGGGTACAATGCATGGGCACACCATCGGAAGTATAGTATTACCTTATGATTTTATAGACTTCACTTCCAAGCGTCCCTCTACTTTTTTTGAAAATGAGACTGTACATGTAGATATGTCAGAACCCTATTGTCCCCAGCTTCGGTCGCTGATAAGGTCCATTCTGAAAGAAAAAGGAGTTGAGACAGGTGATGTGATATATGCCTGTACTGAAGGTCCCAGGTTCGAGACTAAAGCTGAGATACGCATGTTGAGTAATTTCGCTGATGTTGTGGGTATGACCGGTGTACCTGAGGTAGTACTTGCCAAAGAGATGCAGCTCTGTTATGCATCTTTATGTCTTGTAACAAATATGGCCTCTGGTATTGAAAGTGCCAGACCGACAGCAACTGAGGTACTGGACACACTTGCTACCAGAAAGGAGTTCATTTTTGAATTGTTGCGTTCAATTGCATCGGGTATGCCCTCAAAGAGAAAATGCCACTGCAACAATGCAATAGAGGATGGAACTCTTTGATCTTATTTTTTCATGCAATATCTTTGGATGTGTCAATCTGAACCCCCTCGCAGATCTTGAATTTGATGACCTCAGGAGTTGGCAGCATGCCTCTCATCTTAGGGATAGCAAGCTTGTTAACCAGCTTATCGGCTCCTCTATCCAGAGAGATCTCAAAAATCACATCTGCAGAATTAAGGATCTCATTTTCTATTTTTTCGGGATGGCTTCCTTGTAATCCATAGAGGTATGTAAGTGCACTTGTTTCCTTTGTTACTTCGTATATGAGGTTCATCATTCTTCTAAGCAGTCCTGGGTTCACATTCAGGTTCATGAAAAATGAGAAATTGTCAAAAACAAGGTTAATATCTCCTTCCTGGGCCTCATTCCTGATGTTTTTCAGGTTATACTCCACGAACTCAAGCAGCTTAGTATCTGCATAGTCATTTCCTACATTGTCTACCATTTCACCTGAAGGTGTAAGATAATACTCGCTATAAACATCAATAAAAATTATATTCTTTATATCAAAGTTAAGGTTAAGTATGTCCCTGAGTACATATTTAGGCCGGCGGCCAGTAGTGAAATAATATGTCTTTCTTGATTGTGTGAATTGGTATAGGAAGATCTCAGCCATGCCGGAAGGGTCGGCTGAAACATAGATCATTGAACCACAAGGAAGACCTCCTCCTATGCTCCTGTCAAGAACTGAAATACCTGTGTTTGATATGCTGGGAGCTGCAATATTCTCAGCAACCGATTTATTTCCTTGAGGTATGCTTTCCCGGATTGTATCATAGAGACTGTGGGCATCTTTGTAGGTATTAGATGCATCTTCTTCAGTAATGTTTTGCTGCATTTCTGCAGACTTCGAAGTCCCTAACATGCTACTTTCCTCCTCTATCCGGAATATTTCTCTATACTATTAAAGTATATTTTTAATCACTATAGTTTACTATGAATATATTTAACCTTTTCCGGCCAATCAAGATCAAGCATACATTACTTATACCTTCTCTCCAATTCAGCTGGATAATGACTTTATGGCTCCTTATTAATCCCGAAAATACTAAATTATTTGTATTTGTCATTAAAGGAGGCAGAAAATTACCTCTTTTTACCGGGGAATTGATCCTGACTAAAACTCCTGCAGGTCCGAGACCCCATAAGTTCAGGGTGCTCAGGGATGGAAAGGAAGAATACATGACACCTGCAGATTTTGTAGATCTGTTACGTATGGCCGATCGTATCATGATCGCAAAAGGTGGTAATGATAGCTCTGCTGCTGTTTTCCTAGATATGCTAAAAGGTTTCCAGCTGGAAGCGGAGTTTGTTAATGTCTGTCGTTTTTGCATGCTAAAACGCAGATTTAATTTCCTGAACAGAAGGTCGATACAATATCATTCACAGAAGATTTGTGAGGAATGCGCCAAAGAAGAACTTTCCAGAGTCCTCAATGCACCTTATTCCCATTATAGCGAGGAAGCAAAACAGCGCATCGAAGAGATGCTTTTACAAACAAGGGATTTTGACAGAACGGTAGGTTCACTTGATCCGCAGGGCCTTGATCAGGAACTTACCAGATTCGATACGGTACAGGCTTCCATTGCCGCCAGGACCATGAAGATAGCAGATCTTCCAATATCAAAAAACTTTAAAGATATATTGTTGAAAAAATCAGAGGAATTACTTCCTGTACAGGCAATTTCAGTGGATCTGGGCCTTTTCAAAGGAAAACATCAGCTTGTTACTTCGGTAACTGCTACCGGTAAAACATTGATTGGAGAGCTTGCAGGTATAGAGAACATATTGCGAAAAAAAGGGAAGATGTTGTATCTGGTACCGCTGGTGGCCCTTGCAAACCAGAAGTATGATCAGTTTACAGATAAGTATGGGTCATTGGGTCTTACAACTTCTATACGTATAGGCAGTGCCCGTATTCGTACATCCTCTACGCTCAAGATGCGCAGGACGCTGGATTCTGACATTATTGTCGGAACTTACGAAGGCATTGATTTCATCCTCAGGTCCGGAGATGCTGACCTGCTGGGTAAGATCGGTACTGTGGTCATAGATGAGGTACACACATTAGAAGATAGTGAACGTGGCCATAGGGTAGACGGTGTAATTGGACGGTTGAAATATATTGCTCCTGCTGCCCAATTCATATACCTTTCTGCCACAGTCGCCGAACCGCTTGCTCTGGCTCAAAAGCTGGATGCGACATTGGTGGAGTATGAATATCGGCCTGTTCCCATTGAACGTCATCTCATTTTCTGTGAGGAACATGACAAGCTGAAGCTTATGACCCGGCTGGTAAGGGAGGAATTTTCCAGAACGTCGACAAAAGGACATAAAGGCCAGACAATTATTTTTACCAATTCCAGACGCAATTGCCACAGCATATCAGAAGCATTGCCAATGGTCTCTGCACCTTACCATGCAGGTCTTACACAATCTGTGAGAAAATCCGTGGAAGAGCGTTTCTTGAAAGGAAAGTTACCAGTGGTAGTAACAACTGCCGCCCTTGCAGCAGGAGTGGATTTCCCGGCATCACAGGTAATATTCGAATCCCTTGCTATGGGTATCGAGTGGCTCAATATGCAAGGTTTCATGCAGATGCTTGGACGTGCCGGACGTCCGGATTATCATGACAGGGGTGTTGTGGTGCTACTGGCAACACCAAATAAACGTTATTCCAGCGAGCAGGCAGAAACAGAAGATGCTGTTGCCATAAGATTACTTAAGGGTAATATGCTGCCATCTTCCTTTGATTATGGCGAGGATGAACAGATGGAAGAGATACTGGCATCAGCAGCTGTGACATCTTCCAAAGCCGATCTTTCAGCGATCCATAAGCGTATGCTGGGTACATTTGAAATCACAAAGCTTCTCAATCGGCTGATACATTATAAATTCCTTGAAAAAAGAGAGAATACTATTTCCCTCACACCTTTCGGACAGATAGCAGCCGGTCATTTCCTTTCAGTGTCGTCAGCTTTTCTTATACGGGATGCGGTACTTAAAGGGAAGCATCCGCTTGAGATCATTACTAATCTGGAGTTCTTTGATGCTGTTTACTTCAAATATGCAGCCCAGATCTCCACAGCTTTGGATATCAATGTTCCTTCCCGTGTATTCCAGGGTGCTTCCCTCGATATAATATTCGAGGGAGATAATATTTCCCAGCTTGACCAGAACATACAGGATCAGCTGTTTGAATTTGCAGCGGCTTTCCTTACCTGCAAATGCAAGGATTCCCCATATTGCGGATGTGCAGAGCGCCGTTTTTCTGCAAAGATCGTGGAGATTCGTATGGAAGGTTATGATCCTGCAGGCATTGTACATAAAATTGAGGACATGTACGGTGTGACCGCTTATCCTGGTGACGTATTGGGTTATCTTGACAACGTAGTACGCAATCTTGATGCCGTTGAAAAGGTAGCAAAGGTCTATTCTAAAAAAGATATAGTACGTGCTGCCAGGGAAATGAAGCAGCAGGTTGAGGGATAACCTCGCTTAGATTATATGCAGATGCAGCAGCAGAGCAAGGAATATTAGTATAATTCCTGTGAAAAGCCTGATCTCCACACGCTTGCTCTCCTTGAGTTTTGTGATGGTCTGCGGCTTCATTCCAAATCCAAGTAAAATTCCCAGAATGATGATCGGAAAAATCACGCCTAAATTATATACTGCAAGGTAGAAAGCCCCACGAGCAAGATCCGTTCTGCCTGCCAGCATATCAAGAATGGAAAAATATATAGCTCCTACACAGGGTGCTTTTACAAGGGAGAAGAGTCCTCCTGAAACAAAGGACAAAAGCAGAATATTACTTTTAGATGTTTTTTCGAGCAGTTCGATCATGGCTTTAGGAGTGTGGAAAGTTGATCTGGAATACTTCCGTAGATGATATGCATCATAAATATGCCAGATGCCCAGTATGAAAATGAGAATGACCATTGATGTTGTGATCGCGGCTTGAAGGGAAGGCAGTATGTGTACTGTTCCCAGGATGCTCAGACCCACTGTCATATATACTACAAAAATACCGATGCAAAAGCCCACTATCATTTTTAATATATCTTTTCTTTTTCCACTGGATGAGAGTATAAGTGTTGCCAGAAAAGCCATAACTGCAAGAATGCAGGGATTAAAACCTGCCAGCAGGCCTGCGATGAATACTATATAGGGTGAAAGTCTCACAGCTTCATTGGCCTTACTCTCAGAGATATTGGATGTATCATTTTTATCAGATGCAGAAACAATGGCCTTGGTGAGTATTTCTTTCAAAATAGTGGTATTTCCCTGATAATCGTTATATGTGATCACTGTTTCCCTGTTCACTACCACAGCAGGAACTACAGATATGCCATATCCCCTGGCAAGATCATAGGAGGAAATGATCTCGTAAGAGGTGAGATTACTCCCATATGCAGTTGTTACATTTTCTATTACAGGCGATGCCTGCTGGCATTTCAGGCAGCCTTCTTCATAGAAGTATTCGACTTCAATAGCAGATGTGGTATTTAGGGAACAAGCGCCTACATTCATAGCTAATATTAATAAATATAGGCTACAAGTTATCATAAATGCCCTTTTAGTGGCATGTCGTAGATGCGCATGTAGAAGCGTTATATGAAGTCTCTGAGACTTTTTTTGTTGATACATTAAATACTTCCCCGGTCTCTGTGGATACATAACCTTCTATCACATAGATGGGTTTTATGCCAGCACATGCGCAGGTTCTTTCCATGATCTCTACTTTCCATACGTCTTCTTTCGGTGTTACAGTTTTCCCGTACATATCGGGTATACTTCCATTTGCAATGGTAGTTCTATTGACCCTCCAGTCCTGCACATGGAAAAAAGTGTTATAGTATATGGATACGTTGCTATCGTTAAGCAGAATTATCTGGGCTTGTGAAGAATTTATATTGTACTTATTTTCATGCATTAACATTTGTTGAAAGTTAATTATGCCGCTTCCAACAAGCATAATGATTAATGCTGCCACGGCAATGAGGCCGAATGTTTGTGAGATTTTCATGATCGTATTCAAGGTATATTCTTTAATAACTTTTTTGTTCTTGACAGTATACTATGTTTCCAGTACTTATTTAAGTGATGTTAACACAATACGTGCCAGTAAAAGGAGATCTAAAAATGAGCACGGATAACATTGCAGGAAAACACCAGAAGAAACTTAGGGTAGAATTTTATAAACCTGAAGATTGCAGGCAGGTGTATTCCATAGGTGCCGTGGGGGGCCACAGCCCGTATGATTTCAGAATAGGTTTCTATAATGATAATCCCAAGCCGGGAATAGATGAGGATGGAGTGCAGGTAATCCAGCGCAGGCTTGAGACAGAGGTAATTCTCTCCCCCCTTGCGGCTCTTGAGTTGTCCAAATGGTTGAATCATCATCTGAAAGAATATGAGGCTATGTTTGGTCCTATACCAAGACCTAATAGGGGTGAAATCAAATCCGAATCTCCGACTGATAATAGCAGAGAGAATAGTGAGATACAGGGTTACATCTGAGTTTGTTTCAGAGGTAATCGTTATTGTTAAATAGGATACAATACACTTTTAACATCCTAGATCCTGTCTTTGACAGGCAGGTTTATCTTATCAATTAGAAGTGAGGATTCCATTTGTTCCCAAATAAGAGAGTTCATAAACTGGTTGGATCGAGAGTCCAGGTTGAAATGAAAGGCGACTTGCATCTTCTAGAGGGTTTGCTCAAAAGTGCAGACGACTATCTAAACCTCCACTTAGTAGATACTGTAGAGGTATCTAATGGCCAAAAGCTCAGGTCCTTGGGTTCTGTGGTTCTTCGCGGCAATAATATTATTCTTATTACACCTGCAGAAGAATAATTATAGGGCAGGATTCTACTAGCAAGTGTTGGTTGCCATGGAAATCGAAGAAACAGCGCTGGAAGTTATTGCAAAGCATGAAAACGGTGTTTTTCAGAACCAGTTGTGGAAAGAACTAAATATAGACAGCCGTAAATGTTCAAGGGTCATTGCAAAACTTCTAAAAGATGGTCTGATCACTCGTGAGTCTGCGGTGGACAACGGAGCAAGGACTTTCTTGCTTAAAGCTGCCCACAAGGAAGAACCCTGCTTTGAGCTGTTGCTATCAGGTGATATGTTCTCACCTTGCGCAGGCTGCAGGGATGCATGTCAGCCGGAATCTTGCGAAAAGCTAACCGCATGGGTATTGAATTTATCTAAAGACAATGTTGATGACCAAGAGGCCAGTATAATTGAATAATTCTGGCCGAAAGGTTTAATTAGGTTATGTGCTATTTTGGTGTCGCTCAAGCAGCAACATTCGTTGTGCTCCGGTAGTGTAGTTCGGCCAATCATTCCGGCCTTTCGAGCCGAAGACTCGGGTTCGAATCCCGACCGGA
>MVQW01000302.1 GCA_002067265.1 Methanomethylovorans sp. PtaU1.Bin073
TGAAGATGAGATCGAGAATGTTTCTATGGATACTGAGTCTGCAAAGTCTTCAGGAGCGATAAGTTTTGCCCCCCCAGATGAGGAAATAGTCTCAGACAGCAATTTACCAAGGCAAAATACATCTGAAATAGCAAATGAAACTGTAGCTGCTACCTCATTAGCTGAACAAAAAAAGAATGATGTAATCAAGAGAGAGAGAACTCCGACTTCTGACAAAAGGCCTCCATCGAATAATTATCCGGTCATTGGTAATGAAAAAAAGGAAGTTCAACCTGGGAAGAGCAGAATTTCCTCTTATGTTGAAATGGAAGGAAAAAATGCCAATTTACGCATACCCCTTTCAGAGACTATAAAATTCTGGCTTATAGGTGCAATTGTCCTATTGCTTTTCTACCTGATTACTCGCCTTATCTAAGAAAATAAAAGTTGTTTCTTCCCCACAGGGGAAGATCCATTTTCAAAAAAGAAATCAAATAACCACAACAGTACCTGATATGTCTGTCCCTTCAAGCATAAAGGTATAGGTACCTGGTTTATCAAATGTGTAAGTGAATACCTTGCCATAGTAAATCGTTTGAGGTTCCCATAAATCTTCCTTGCTTACAACCACAATTGGCATCTTTGGCCTCTGGAGGTTTCTCCAAGTCACAGATTCTCCAGCTTTTACTTCCATTATTGTAGGTTCTATGGTTTTGATCATAAGGAACTCCTTTGTCTGGGTTACAGTCTGCGATATTTCTCCGATCTTTGCCCCTAATTGTTCCTTGGTTTCATTTTGAACCATCAATGGACTCGACTCCGGAACAGAGGGGAGAACTGTTTCTTCTGTAGATTCCGGTACATTTTCCATGGAGGCTTCTAAAACAACTACTGTACCAGTTATATTGGTACCGTCCAGCATGAAATTATATGTACCAGGTGTATCAAAAACAAAGCTGAAAGACTTGCCATAATAGATTGTCTGTGGTTCCCATAGATATTCCGTGCTCACCAGAACTATGGGCTTCTTTGGCCTCTGGAGATTTTGCCAGGTAACGGTTTCACCAACCTTTACTTCCATATTAGTGGGATCCAGCGTCCTGATCATAAGGAATTCATTCTTCTCCTGAGTGATCTGTGCAATGGTTCCTGTAACGGTTTGTACCACACTCTCAGTTACATTTTTAGTCTGATTCCATACCATCGTAGGTATACCAGGAGCTGTGCCTGCTTCGGATTCTTCTTCAGCTATACTTTTCATGCTCTTTTCTGAAACAATTACTGACCCTTTCATTTGAGTACCCTCAATGTTAAAGGTGTATGTTCCAGGATTCAGGAAGGTGTAGCTGAAAGACTTACCATAATAAATGGTCTGAGACTCCCACAGATCATCGTCACTTATGAGAACAACAGGTTTCTTTGGTCTTTGGAGATTGTTCCATGTAACTGTATCTCCTGCCTGAACATCTATGGATTCAGGACTTAAAGTGGTTATTATAATAAATTGATTCATCGAAGATGATGCCTCTTGTATTGAAGCATTAGTATCTACTATCTTGGCTGATCCTCCATACTGGGAATACAAAGCGTCAGATGACTGAGAGCTTCCAATCGTAAGAACTATTCCCATCACTAAAGCAATTATCAAAAGAGGTAAAGCCATAGATCTCTTGTATGATTGCATCTATAATTCCCCCAATTGAGTTTTGGCTCTGGGCCTTGTTCAGATGTATCCAACCTTAGTTTCCCCATATATTAATTGCATCTGAACTTTTAAAAGCGGTAGAAAAATATTACTATCGCTGCTTTAGAATTAATAAGTAGACTTATTTATACTATACGTTCTACAAAATATTAAAAACAGCTAATATGAAAAATGAAAACAGATGGGTCAGACTGAAGACCCAATTGCTGCTTCTGTTTTGAAATCTATCCCCTTATCGAAAGGAATACCTGCTTCAGAATACCATTTTTCCACGAAGGAGAGCATGTGGTATTTGAGAAATGCTTTAAATGGCATGCTTACCAAAGCCATAGCAATTATGAAAAGTATTAACTCTATTAAAGCAACTGGAACCAGAACTATCCATTCTGAGCCCGACATAACCAACGACAACAGCAAGTAGAAAATAACATCCACTATAAGGAAAGGCAATAAAGTAACCAGAAGTGCAAGCATTATGACAATAAATCCTGCTATGCCTACAATTATTCCCAAGACTGCCCTTCCTACCCAATAAACAATTATCTGCTGCCAGTCAAGTTTGAACTTCCTGAGAACTTCCAGAAGAGCTGAGAGCACACTCACATTCCTGTATAATGATACTGGTATAGACATGCTTATGAAAGAGCCAAGAATAGAAGCAACTATTGCGAAAATAAAAATCAAAAGAAAAACAAGCATCATTCCGCCGATGAAAGATAGCCAGAAAAGGTCACCTGAAGGCATACCAAATATCACAACAAATGGAATCACAAGCACCGCGAGAACTATCAGAGACAAAAAAAGTGCAGCTAGCTTGATAACAAACAGTTGTAATCCTTTTCCGAGGAAAAGGCGAGAATAATCCCAGAATTTAACAGTATTAATTACAAGAGACTCCACTAATACGAACTCCATGACACTGGAGATATACATAAAAGCAATTATCAAAAACAGTACCAACGCTATAAGTGCCACTACTACTATACTGAAGGAGGAGTCTATTGTATCGCCTATTGAATCAAGTGGGTTATAGTCAGAGTTATAACCTGATCCATAGCCTGAATCATATCCGGAATCCATTGAATTTGAAAATGAGTTGAAGGAGTTTCCTCCATAACCCGAACCTCCGCCCACGAGCATGAATATGATGGCAAGTTTAACCCATTTCCAGAAATCAAATGGCTCGAAAAGACACTTTTTGGTGCGCTCGTAAGCGACTTCCACTGCATCTATTACATACCAATCCATAAGAGGATTATACAGAGTTCACTTAAATAAGTTACCAAATACATGTATAGACTGTTAGTTAATATAGTAAACCAGTAACTTTTGCTATTTCTAACACTCAATCTTATCTACAATGAGCGCAAATCCTTAGCCATATGCTGGGTCGCTTCAGGTACAGGGATGAAATATTTTTTGGGAATGTGGATGGCAACAAAGTATTTGGAAAGGGAAATGTAGAAGGCAAGATATTCGAGCTTTCCGAACTGAGCATTCTTCCACCTTCTGTGCCTACGAAGATCGTATGTGTAGGTTTGAACTACCATGACCATGCCGTTGAAGTGAACATGCCAATACCAAAAGAACCGGTGCTGTTCCTTAAGCCTCCGTCAGCTGTCATTGGACATCTGGACAAGATTGTTTATCCGCGCATGAGCGAGCAAGTGGACTTTGAGGCAGAGCTGGCAGTAGTCATAGGCAAACGCTGCAAGAACATCAAGAGGAAAAAAGCAGCCGACGTAATAGTTGGATACACATGTTTTAATGATGTAACAGCAAGAGATCTGCAAAGAAAAGATAGGCAGTGGACACGTGCTAAAAGCTTTGATACATTTGCACCCATGGGTCCTTTCATAGTGCCCGCAAGTCTGATAGATCCGGAAAAAGTGCGTATAAGAAGCAGAGTAAATGGTGTGACCAGGCAGGATTCATGCACTTCAAACCTGATTTTTGACATACCTTATCTCCTTGAATTCATCTCCAACATCATGACACTGGAAGTTGGGGATATTATTGCCACAGGTACTCCCCCGGGCGTAGGTTCTTTGCATCCCGGAGATATTGTAGAAATAGACATCGAAGGAATAGGGATTCTAAAGAACGAGGTGGTTTGATGCTTTTTGACCAGATCGAACGGGAACTGGAAATATCAGAGAGACACCTGGTAGTACTTAAGACAGTCGTAGAAAAAGGACCTATCGGTATACTAAAGCTTGCAGAAGAAACAGGAATGCCTACCCATAAAGTGCGCTATTCGCTTCGGGTACTTGAACAGGAACAACTAATAAAGCCTTCAATTCAGGGTGCCATAGCAGGTCCGGCTGTGAAAAAATTCAAGAAAGAGTTTGAAAATGACATGGATAGACTTCAGAAAATGACAGCTTCTATACTTCAGATCGGAAGATCTATCTGATATCATATTAACCGTAAAAGGTATACATTATTATATTTTTGCGCTTAATGTATTGGCTCACAGAACATTAACTTTAACTAGTTTCCACTCAACTAAGCCCAAAATAATACGCTTCAGATGACACATAAACTTAATTCTTTATCCAGGGAGAATCCGGATGACATTAACTGATGAAGATAAACAGATCATTGAGAAATACGCGCTTCAAAATGCTGTAAAGTATGGAAAAGCCCCGCAGCTTGCGGCTGTGATGGGCAAGGTGATGGGAGAATGCGCCCATCTTAGAGCCAGTGCGAAGGAAGTATCGCCTATCATACAGGAGATCCTTGAAAGAGTATCAAAAGAAACTCCGGAACAGTGGCAAGAAAGGCTTGAGGCTCTTGCACCTGAGCTTATTGAAGACATGTGTACAAAAAAGGAGCCTGTAAAGGGTTTAAAACCACTTGAGGGTGCTGAATGTGGAAAAGTCGTCATGCGTTTTGCACCGAATCCAAACGGTCCTCCTACCCTGGGCAGCACCCGTGGGATAGTGGTTAACTCCGAGTACGTGAAAATGTATGAAGGTAAACTCATAATCAGATTCGATGACACAGACCCGCAGACCAAGCGACCTATGCTTGAAGCGTACGACTGGTACCTCGATGACTGCAAGTGGCTGGGAGCTATACCCGACCAGGTGGTCATTGCATCTGATAGGATACCTCTTTATTATGAGTATGCTCGCCAGCTCATTGAACAGGGCAATGCATACGTGTGTTTCTGTAGCAGCGAGGAATTCAAGAACCTCAAAGACATCAGTGAACCCTGTCCTCACAGAGATGCAAGCCCGCAGGAGAACCTTATGCACTGGGACAAGATGCTGGCCGGGGAATATGAAGCAAAGGATGCTGTGCTGCGTCTGAAAACAGACATCAAGCACAAAGACCCTGCTATAAGAGATTATGGAATATTCCGAATTGTTAAGCAGTCCCACCCACGTCCTGAAGTTGATGAAAAGTATGTGGTATGGCCTCTGTTGGACTTTGAGGGAGCCATTGAGGACCATGAGCTAGGTACCACCCATATCATACGGGGCAAGGACCTGATGGACAGTGAAAAACGCCAGACTTACATCTACAAATACCTGGGCTGGGAATATCCAAAAACCATGCACTGGGGCAGAGTAAAGATGCATGAGTTCGGTAAGTTCAGTACCAGTACCTTGCGCCGTGCTATCGAGGAAGGGGAATACTCCGGCTGGGATGATCCACGCCTTCCAACCCTGAGGGCTATGCGCAGAAGAGGAATATTGCCACAAGCTATCCGCAAGTTCATGATAGAGATGGGAGTAGGTGAAACTGATGTGAGCATCAGCATGGATACGCTGTACGCTGAGAACAGAAAGATAATAGACCCTCTCGCTAGCAGGTACTTCTTTGTATGGAACCCGGTAGAACTTACAATCACAGGTGCACAGCCCCGCACAGCCAAACCCCAAAAACACCCCACAGAGAACAAGGGACACCGCAGCATTGATGTTGCAGATAAAGTGCTGGTATGCAAAGATGATGTGGACCAGCTTCAGGTAGGTTCACGCATCCGCCTGAAAGACCTGTATAACTTGGAGATCACTTCAATTTCTCCGCTTCAGGCCAAATACATAGGTGATGATGTTGCGAATCTGAAAAAGGACCGCATGAAGATCATCCACTGGGCACCTATTGACGGCATCCCTGTCAAAGTGTTGTCACCTGATGGTGAGTTCAGGGGCATTGGAGAAAAATTGATCTCAACCGAATTGGACAAGGTCGTGCAGTTTGAAAGGTTCGGCTTCTGCAGAATCGATTCTGTAGGCTCAGAAATCGTGGCTTACTTTACACATAAGTAAATTTGAAGGAGGAAAAAGCCTCCTTATTTTCTTTTTTCGTTTATTTTCTCGTTTTTCTTTGTATACAGTTTTTAAAATGTGCTGTTTGTCGTCTATATACAACAAAATTTGCATATTTTATCGACTATAATGGCAGTGTATCTAAAATGCTGTAAAATATGATAGTCCTGTACCTAATTAGAATTTGCTATAACTAGGAAGGTACA
>MVQW01000303.1 GCA_002067265.1 Methanomethylovorans sp. PtaU1.Bin073
TGTGGGCATCTCACTTGATGGCATGAGAGAAACCAATGACGAGTTCAGAGGGTGTGTTGGGGCATTCGATGCTGCTCTTGAAGGACTTCGCAACTGCAGAAGCGAGGGAATAAAGGTAGGTCTCAGATTTACTATTAATAAGCACAATGTACATGATATTCCGGCTATATTCGACCTTATCGAAAAAGAGAACATCCCACGAATATGCTTCTATCACCTGGTATATGCAGGCAGAGGCTCTGATATGGTAGAAGAAGACCTAAGTCTTCAAGAAAGTCGAGAGGCAGTAGACCTGATAATGGAAAAGACAAAAGAGTTGCATGAAAAAGGAATGCCTGTGGAAGTGCTTACGGTTGACAATCACTGTGATGGTCCGTATATCTATCTTAAGCTTCTTAAAGAAGACCCGGAAAGAGCTGCAGAAGTGTATTCACTGCTGCAGATGAACCAGGGGAACTCTACAGGTATAGGTATAGGTTGTGTATCATGGGACGGCTCAGTACATCCTGATCAGTTCTGGAGACACTATACTTTTGGAAATGTCCGGGAAAGAAAGTTCAGTGAGATCTGGAGAGATACCAGTGATGAGCTGATGGCAGGCCTGAAGGACCGCAAACCTCTGATAAAACAACATGCTGACAGGTGTGCAAAGTGCAAATGGCTAGAAGTATGTAATGCAAATTTCAGGGTAAGGGCAGAAGCTGTTTATGACAATGTATGGGCGGATGACCCTGCTTGCTATCTTACAAAAGAAGAAATTGGTTATGACGGGAAGGAATAACCTTCCACTTTCAACTTTGCATGCATGCAAAGATATATTCTACAAACAGATAGGAAAGTACAATAGCTAATAACAATACAAATACTGTTTTTAAGAAAGTCGCAAACAAAGACATCACCTGCCTGCTGACAATTTGATAAGATTGTGCATGGACAGGTATATAAAGAGCATGACCTCAAAGAGGCCATGAATAAAGAAGAAAATTATACTTCGATGCAGTTCTGCCAAACACCATGGATATTACAGTATTCCAGAGCACAGAAAGCCTTGAAATTGTCAATATTATTAACATGGAAGCTTGCGATTGGTTGTGTGTGTACAGGCTCAAAGTTCATTCTTCCAAAGTTAATGGTCTTTCCATCTTTTGTAATGCCGTAAAGCTCTACCCATTCGATGTGGTGTTCCACTGTGTTAGGATGAGGCACTTCCTTACCCACTACAACCCTCACGAAATCTGCACCTGTTGATCCATGACCTCTTATGACCTCGATGGTCGGAACATGTTTCTCTTTGCCCTCTGCTTCTTTTCCTTTAAGTACTTCTCCGAATTGCATTATTTCACCTTTCTTAATGTAATGTGTGTGTAAATATTAAATAAATTCTGTTCATTTCTCGGTTGCAGGTGGTGTGAACACACACAGAGTCACTTGACACCGGATGCTTCGTTAGTATAAACCTAAATCCAATTAACTTTGATATTGCATTCCCATGCTGCACCAACCAGATATATTTAAATAATGATAAACCACTGTAACGGGTACTATACAATCACTAGATCATATTTATCGGAGAGTTGCAATGACAGTTCCAAAGGAATATATCCCTCATGAGGTCGAGCCAAAGTGGAAGGAAGCATGGGACATGTCCATGTACCATTTTGACTGGGAAGACTACAAAAGACCGCAGTTTATTATTGATACACCTCCACCATACCCTACTGGTAATTTCCACATAGGGAACTCTCTTAACTGGTGCTATATTGATTTTGTTGCACGCTACAAGCGTATGTGCGGCTACAATGTGATGTTCCCACAGGGATGGGACTGCCACGGACTTCCTACAGAAGTAAAAGTGGAAGACATCCACAAAATAACAAAGAACCAGGTTCCCAGGGAAGAGTTCAGGAGGATGTGCCGTGAACTGACGACCAGCAACATTGGTAAAATGCGTAATACAATGATGAATTTAGGATTCTCTGTTGACTGGAGTAATGAGTTCATCACTATGGAGCCTGCATACTACTCCAAGACCCAGCGGTCTTTCCGCAGAATGTATGACATGGGAAGGATCTACCAGTCCGAACATCCCGTGAACTGGTGCCCAAGATGTGAAACTGCCATTGCTTTTGCAGAAGTTGAATATGAAGGCAGGACCACGAAACTGAATTTCCTTAATTTCGATAAACTGAAGATAGCCACCACCCGGCCTGAACTAATGGCAGCGTGTGTGGCAGTTGCAATTAACCCTGAAGATGAACGCTACAAAGAGCATATTGGAAGCAAGGTAAAAGTACCTCTGTTCGGGCATGAAGTTCCTGTAATAGGCGATAGTGTCGTTGATCCTGCATTTGGTACTGGCGTTGTGATGATCTGTACCTTTGGTGACAAGCAGGATGTGCGCTGGTGGGTGGAGCATAAGCTACCCTTGCGTAAGGCAATTGATAAGAATGGCCTTATGACAAAGATCGCAGGCAAATACGCAGGCATGAAAATTCCGGAATGTAAGGAAGCAGTCATTGCAGATCTCAAGGCAGAAGGCTACCTATATGATCAGAAAGAACTTGAGCAGAACGTGGGAATGTGCTGGAGATGTGACACTCCCATTGAGATCCTTTCTGAAAA
>MVQW01000304.1 GCA_002067265.1 Methanomethylovorans sp. PtaU1.Bin073
TAATGAGCATTATAGGCTTCATCTGCATAGCATTTGCAATAATATATACGGTTTTCAAAAGTATTAACCGATTCTCAGGACCTGGCCAGATATTCTTGGATATAGGGTTTGTAGGAGCAGGTGTTATGTTTATGCTATTGGGGATGACTCTGCTATTTCCTGGGAAGATAAACAAGATAGTTATATTGTCAACTGGGTCTATGCTATCTGCTTCAGGTATTCTTGGTTTTATTTTGCTTTATCCAGATAACTGGTTTTATCCTGAAGTGGCATATGTAATGGTTGCTCATGCTCTAGGAACACTTTTACTATTGTCAAATATGATATTCCAGGAATCCGGAAATAATCCAGTTCCTACTCAGTGTGAGCCAGAGACAGAGAACATTGACAGGGAAAACACTATGTTTTCCGGAGAAAGTCAATTAACAGCGGCTCTTAGCAGTATGATGATCTCCCAGATAATTAATCCCACAAACGAATTTTCAGAGTGGAGCTCTACAGGTGCTGAAAAAGAGATATATTTGGGCGATGTTGAGATCATAATAGATGAAACTGAAAAAGATAAAAACTGTACAGTGGAATCAGGAACAAAGAGCGTTCCAGAAACAACTTTCCCAGAAACAATGACGGATCTGACCCTAGAACCAGGGGATAATGTAGATGATCTTATAACAACTACTGATAATATTCCAGAGGAAAGCACTGCTGTAACAAATGTCAAAACCTTCCATGTAATGAAAAGAACTGATATCAAAAAAGAAGACCACATGCGTGAAGCTGCCCATAAGATATTGAGATTTCATTTTGGAAGAATGCTTAAACATGAACGCGGCACAATGATGGGCAAAGATATAGAAGAGCTGCATGACATGAGGGTGGCAGCCATGCGTATGCGTTCTGTATTGCAGGTATTCAATGGCCATCTGGACATGGATGTAATGAAACCCTTTTTCAGGAGCATTAAAACAACACGTAAGTCACTTGGATCCGTGAGAGATCTGGATGTGTTCATGGAAAGGATACTAAAATATATCGATTCGCTGCCAGATGAGAGGCAGTCAGAACTTGACGAACTTATTAATACTCTTTTGATAGAGAGAGATAAAGCAAGGGGGCTTATGCTACTGCATCTTGATAGCAGCAAGTATGGTAAGTTCAAGACCAAATTCACAAAAGTACTGGAAAAAGAAGAACAATGGGATGAATCCTTGACAGACAAGGATGGAAAACCTCTGCCCCACAGAGTAAGGGACGTGCTGCCCCCTCTATTATATAAGCAACTTGCTGCGGTGAGGGCATATGATGATCTTGTACATGAATCTGAACCTTCCTATGAGATGTTGCATGCTTTACGCATAGACGTGAAGATACTAAGATACACTTTAGAATTCTTCGAGGAAGTCCTGGGAGATAAAACAAACAGCTTGGTCAAGGACCTCAAAGCACTGCAGGACAATCTTGGCGATATTCATGACGCTGTAGTTGCGACGGAGTTACTGGAGAATTACTTGAAATATGGGAAATGGGGTATTATAGGAAGCAGAGAAATGGAAGAACATATAATAGCTCCATCGGACCCTGGAACTGAAAATTATCTGAGATATCTTAAGAATGAGGTCACTAAATTACTTGATACTTTTCCAGAATTGTGGGAGAAAATAATGGACCAGAGTTTTGGAATCCGGTTTTCAGGTGTCATCGCCTCACTGTATGAGGATTAAGACCTTAGCGGACCTACATTGATATAAAGAGTATATAGATATATGTAGGACTATTGTTAATAAGTGTAAAATGTTATTATATATGCATCAATATTTTGTGATAATATCTGGTTACGCTAACATATTATGAACTTGTGTTTAATTCTGGAACATAAGGGATGGGAAAATTTAATTTAACTTGAATTATATATTGTGATTTAGATGGCAAAAAAAATAGTCAAATTTGTTAACCGTGAGATTAGCTGGCTTTCTTTTAATGAAAGAGTATTGCAGGAGGCAGCAGATCCTTCATTGCCATTGCTGGAGCGACTGAAGTTCCTAGGCATTTTTTCCTCTAACCAAGACGAGTTCTTTAGCGTGAGGGTAGGCACAGTTCACCGGATGATAGATGCAGGTGTAAAATCCAGCGAAATAATAGGAGATTCCCCTAAGAAAACAATGAAACTGATCCATAAAAGAGTATTGCAGCTTAGGGATAAATTCGAAGAGACATTCCGAGAAGTTGAAAAAGAACTAAAGAAAGCAAATATTTTCATTATTGATGAAACAGAACTTACCCCAGAGCAAGAGGATTTTGTGAGGGAATACTTTATTTCCAAAGTCCGTCCCAGGCTTGTACCCATAATGTTCAGGGAACTCAGCAAGTTCCCTTATCTTAAGAACCAGGTGATATATCTTGCAGTGGCAATGTACAAATACCTCGACCCGCAGGATTTCAACTACGCTTTGATCGAAGTACCTGCAGACGTATTGCCGAGATATATACCCCTGCCATCAAAAACTGGCACCCAGTACATAATAATGCTTGACGATGTAATCCGCTTAGGACTATCAAACATTTTCTCGATCTTTGATTATGACTCTATAAGCGCATACACCATCAAACTTACCAGGGATGCTGAGCTTGACATCGATGATGATGTGATGAAAAGTTTCTTTGAAAAGATCTCAGAAGGCCTGAAACAAAGAGAGAAAGGAGAGCCTGTAAGATTTGTATATGATAGAGAGATACCGGAAGACCTTCTCCACATCATTCTTAATAGCTTGAACCTGAAAAACTTTGAAAATATAGTGTCTGGTGGAAAATATCATAATGCACGGGATTTCATTAATTTCCCGGATGTGGGTAATGGCTCTCTGTTATATGAAAAAATTAAACCTATAAGGCATCCTGACCTGCCAGTTAATCGCAGCATTCTGGACGTTATACGGAACAAAGATGTAATGCTCTGTTACCCATACCATTCTTTTGACCATATGATAGACCTGCTCAGAGAAGCAGCTATTGACCCAAATGTAAAGACAATAAAAATGACATTGTACCGTGTGGCAAAGAACTCAAACGTGGTAAATGCCCTTATTAATGCAGTTAAGAATGGAAAATCTGTAACCGTAGTCATTGAACTACAGGCTCGTTTCGATGAAATGGCCAACATTTACTGGACACAAAAACTGGAAGAGGCAGGTGCTACCATTATAGATGGAGTGCCAGGGCTTAAAGTACATGCCAAGCTCTGCAAGATCACAAGAATGGAGAATGATATCCCTGTAACATATGCATGCATAGGCACAGGAAATTTCAATGAGGCAACAGCACATGTTTATAGTGATCACGCATTGCTTACATCAAACCCTGCAATAACCGGAGAAATTAGGGACCTCTTTGATTTCTTTGAACATACATATAAACATATCAATTACGACCATCTTATAGTTGCACCACATTACATGCGCAACAAGATCTACAGGCTGATAAATGCAGAGATAAAGAATGCAAAAAATGGTAAACAGGCGTATATATACCTGAAGATGAACAACCTTGTAGATCGCAGGATGATAGAAAAACTTTACGAAGCTAGCCAAGCAGGCGTAAAGATCAGAATGATCATAAGGGGTATATGTTCTCTTGTTCCTGGAGTCAAAGGACTCAGCGAGAACATACAGGTCATAAGCATAGTAGATAAGTACCTGGAGCATTCCAGAGTATTCATTTTCTGTAGCGGCGGAGATGAAAGATATTTCATTTCTTCTGCAGACTGGATGGTCCGAAACCTTGATATGAGAGTAGAGGTGGCAGTACCCATCTACGATAAGTCTATTCAGGAAGAACTTAAGCAGTTCATGGAAATTCAGTTTGCTGATAATACAAAAGCTCGCATTATAAATAAAGAACTAGACAACAAATATGTCAAAAGAAGACGTGAAAGCACTGAAAGGCGTGCACAGGATGACTTGTACAAGTTATTTTCTAATAAAGCGTCTGGAAAAAGTGGTCTGGAATGAAATTTGCTGCAATAGATGTAGGTTCAAATGCCGTGAGGCTTTTGCTTGCAAAAGTTGAAGAGGAAAGCGTTCGACCTGTATATGAGAAAGTTTCACTGTTCAGAATGCCTATACGCTTAGGTGAAGATGCATTTCCCCACAAAAAGATCTCCGAAGAAAAGATACAGCAGCTTGTTAAGACCATGATAGGTTTCAAGTATCTCATGGATGCCTTTGAGCCTGCAGACTATATGGCATGCGCTACGTCAGCTATGCGTGAAGCCAGCAACAATAGGGAAATAGTTGACCTTATCCATAGGGAAAGCAGCATTGACCTATCGATAATTAGTGGAAAAAGAGAAGCGGAGATCATTTACTATAACCATGTGGAAAGACTGGCTGAGAATAAAAACAATTTATGTCACATGTACGTAGATGTTGGAGGCGGCAGTACTGAAATACTCGTCTTTGACGACAATAAAATAATGGAATCCAGGTCTTTTGATATTGGAAGCATACGCATACATGAAGGACTTGTGACCCGAAGGGACTGGGAAGATATGAAACTATGGGTGAAGAATGTTTCTTCCCGATATCATCCAATATCAGCAGTGGGCAGCGGAGGAAATATTAATTTTCTTTTCAGTATATCCAAAACAAAGGAAGGGACACCTCTTGAATACGGCAAACTGAAAAAGATGCATGCTTACATCCGTTCATTCCCCATTGAACAGCGCATATCGGAACTGGGTATAAGGCCTGATAGGGCAGATGTGATAGTCCCTGCAGCAAAAATATACCTTTCAGTGATGAAATGGAGTGGCATCACAGAAATGTTCGTGCCACAAATGGGACTTGCTGATGGGATCATCCATGTGTTGTACAATAAACACAAGCAGACATTTGTTTGATAGCTGAAGCGGATGAAATGGGTATCCTACAAAATTAAAATTTAATTAATATGTTTTCTTGCTTTATTTATCGCCGCAAGAACTTCATTGGCATTCGAATAAAAAGTAAAAACATATAAATTGCCATCGACTTTAAATCGGATAGCTGGGCTGATATGCATGACCTTAGTAACTTCTAAATCCCGTATAACAGCATAAGGAAAACTCAAATAATCTGTCACTGTTAGAACTGTTTTGACTTTGGAGAGGAAAACGAAGCGATAATTAGTGACTACAGCAAGACCATCTGGTCGGTCGAAAAT
>MVQW01000305.1 GCA_002067265.1 Methanomethylovorans sp. PtaU1.Bin073
ATGAAGCTATTTCCCTGCAAAAAGCTTTACTTTGTTTTCGTTTATTCCTTTATGATCATCATGGGGTCGCCCACGCCCACAACAGTGATCTTGGTTTCCAGCGGAGGATGGGGCCAGTTTTCAGGAGCAATATTCTTTACTGAGATATTTACCTGTGTTTCTTCTTTGCTTACTCCACAGCGATTTTCATATTCAAGTACCATGCCTAATCCAATCTGCTTTGCTCTCTCCAAGGCATCTCTATAATCAACAACAGGTTCTCTTCCTCCCGGATAGAAAATTATGAAATCCTCTGTAGGTTTTTCTATGGATGCAGGCACAATTGTAACTTCCACTCTTTTTACACCTTTTCCGGCAAGAGCCCCCACAGCATTTCCTACTTCTGCATGATCAGGTACGATGATCTCGGCATCTAATAGCTCAGTCATTTCCTCTAGATATGCTTTTACGGGCCCTCCCAACAGTACAATAGGCAATTTCAGGCTGAATTTTGCAGGACTAAAGCCACTAAGCATTTCATCTACAAGAGGCTTGGACTTTTCAGATAAAAGAAAAGCCATCTGGCTATGGGCCATATTCTTTGCAACATGTTCTTTCACATGAGTGCAGAACTCATATTTTTTTCTGCCGTTGTAACGGGATAAAAGCTCAGCACCTGCATGAGAAGCATCTGCATTCCAAACAGTATATTCGCCTCTTACATGCAAGGCATCCGTGGGTGTGAAACCGATAGCCTGTACCAGCCTTTTCTTTATAAGGGAATCCATTACCTTGCCAGAAGGCATGGTACGCATCGATGTATAAAGTTCATGTATGCTGATCGGATCGCTTCCAATATATTTCAACATCTCAGTTTCTTCTTTATTCAGGTCATTGATCGCGTATTTTGTCCTTATTAAGAACTTGGTGGGCTGATAGTTCTCATCCAGTGACTTGCGGGGAAGCAACCTCATTTGATTGAGCTTCTGCAACAGGGCCGGGTGTTCTGCAGCTGCAACACATAAGGGAATTACACGTCTTGGACCAATTTTTATTTCTCTGTCTGTAATCCATACATGGCTGTCTCCACCCGTGGCCGAAGTTTCCATCTTCATAGCCTTAACTCTGGTTTTCCATCCACCCACTACAGAGCCTGAAGTACTGATCTCAGGTACGCCTTGGTATATGGCAGACACGTCAGTACTAGTGCCTCCTACATCAATAGCTGCACACGTGTCAAGCTTTGCAAGATACGATGCACCAAGAAGACTCGCCGCAGGTCCGGAGAATATGGTCTCAATAGGCTTTTCCAGAGCATCCTCCAGATTATATACAGATCCATCACATTTGAGCATCAGCATCCTGGCATGGATTCCTCTTCTTTTGATATCCGCCATCACAGCGCTGACAAAGTGATGTGTAATTGGTATGAGTTGAGCATTAAGAACTGCAGTCACCGCTCTTTCATAGGCACCCAGCTCTTGAGAAAGCTCATGGCCACATACTACCGGTTTACCTGTGCTCTCTTGGATCACAGATTTAGCCAATAGTTCATGTTCTGGATTTCTTGTACTGAAAAAGCCAGATATAGCGTATGCTGATACTTTATCTTTTGTCTTATTGGCAAAATTTCTTATTGCTTCGATATCCAAGGGCACCTCTTCCTCTCCACTTGGACCATGCCCGCCGGGAACAACTATGAAATCCGGAGTGGGAAACTCCCGTTCTACAGGATGCTGGCCAATAAGCAGAAGTCCTACCGGAGTTCCAGTACCTTCAAGCAATGAATTAGTGGAAAGAGTGGTAGAGACAGAGACAAGATTTACCTGCTTCAGTAGTTCTTGGTCAAGGGAATCCAGTACCTTACTTATACCTATCTGCAGATCGGGATATGTCGTAAAGGCTTTTTTTGAATCTATCACAATGCCATCAGATCCTCTTAATAAGACAGCATCTGTATACGTTCCACCTGTATCAATACCAAGACCATAATGCACTTTTTTACGCCTTCTTTTTTCTTTATTTCTATATAGAGAGTTTATATTTAATCCTTTTCAAATATGTTTATATATTTACTCTCTCATGTGTTTAATACGGAACTAATATTTCCGGATACGTCACTATTTTCTGGAAATATTCAATATGGACAGGTGACTACAGCATTGAGGTATCTATATGAAACTTACAGTTATTTATGATAATGAGGCAAAACCAGGTTTAAAGAGCGGATGGGGTTTTTCTTGCTTAATTGAAACTGTAGACCACTGTATTCTTTTTGACACTGGCTGGGATGGTCATGTTCTTCTGTCGAATATGGAAAAACTTGGCTTTTCTCCAGAAAATATCGACATTCTTGTGTTATCTCATCAGCACTGGGACCACGTAGGAGGTGTGCCTACTTTTCTTAATATGAAGCCAAATGTTGATGTCTATATACCCTCCAGTTTTTCACCTAATCTGAAAAACGAAATTTCAACGAGGGGGAAACATTCGACTCCTATTACTTCTCATTCACAGAATGAAAATTCTATGAACCCAAGATTGTTTGAGATAAAATCTCCTCAGGAAATTTGTAAGGGTGTTTATTCGACAGGAGAACTTGGAAAAGAGATAAAAGAACAGTCCTTGGTACTTGATTCTAGTAAAGGGATCTATGTTATCACAGGGTGTGCACACCCCGGCCTTTCTGCTATATTAAGTGCTGCTTCCTCATTTGGTAATGTAATTGGTATTGTTGGTGGTCTGCACGATAGCCAGGAATATGATCTATTTAAATGCATGCAGTTGATAGGTGCCGGTCATTGTACTGCCCATAAAGATGAGATAAAGACGAAATATCCAGATGCTTTCGTAGATATTTTTGCAGGATACTCTATGGAGCTTTGAATAATGCACATCATTAATACTGTGGTCTCAAAATGAAAGCAAGAATAATCTATGGCCCCATTCTTTCAAGAAGGCTTGGAAGGTCCTTGGGTGTCGATGTGATCAAAAAGACCGGAACAAAGAAAAATTGTAATTTTGATTGTGTCTATTGCCAGCTGGGACATGTGGAGAATAAGATAAACGGACCCGAGGAGGTTGAGGGAGCAGTGATCACCGAAGAAGTGGTAGAAGGGATCAGGTCATTCCATAGGAATATTGAAAACCTTGATTATGTCACTTTTTCCGGTACCTGTGAACCCACACTTAACCTCTCACTTGGATCGATGATCAAAGGAGTAAAACAAATTATAACTCAACCTGTTTGTGTGCTAACAAATTCTTCCCTGGTGAACAGAGAGGACGTGCGTTCCAATCTTGCCGAAGCAGATCTTGTAATAGCAACCCTCGTTTCTGGTAATGAAGATACGTTCAGAGCAATACACAGGCCTGTAGACGGTATAAGACTTGATAATATAATAAAAGGCTTGCAGGCTATAAAAAATCTGGAAAAACGTCCAAGACTTGGGATCGAGGTAATGCTAGTTGACTCAACAAATGGATACCCAGTGAATAGTACAGATGAGGAGATTACCAAACTTATGGAGGTCCTTAAAATCATCGATCCGGACGAGATAGAGATATTAACTGTCAGCAGGCCACCTGCAGAGAAGTTCATTGCCCCGGTGGCAGAAATAAGGTTAAAGGAAATAGCACACAGATTTGACGAAGAGTTCGGAAAGGAAAGGGTGAAACTGGTACTCAAAGGCCTGAAAAGAGAAAGATCAAGCATGCAGCATGAAAATCTGGAAGAAGAGATCTATGATCTTGTACTCAGAAGGCCTTGCACTTCCAAGCAGATATGTTCCTCCCTTGGCATTTCAAGTGCAGAACTGACTCCTATTATGGAAAAACTGATCTCCTCTAATAGTATAATATGTATCATGTCCACAAATGGGACATATTATAAAGCATCTTAATCTTTTCTACATCGGTCACTTTTGGCTATAGAAAACTATATATAATTAATATCCTTTGTGAAAAAATGCTATGAAAGAGCGAGGACGTCCCAAGTGCCCACGACGTGTGGAGCATACGCCGGAAGTAATTTATTTTAAACCCAGAGGAGTGCCTTTACAGGAACTAGAGGTAGTTTCCATTGCAATGGAAGAACTTGAGGCACTGCGCCTTGTGGACCTTGAAGGTCTTACACAGGAAGAAGCATCTCTTAATATGGGAATCTCAAGGAGGGCTTTTTGGGAAGATCTGCAAAGTGCAAGACGAAAAGTTACTTTTGCTCTGACTACCGGCAAAGCTATAGAGATCTCTGGTGGAGACTATGTCACTATCGGAACAGAAAATAAAGGTTGCAGAAGATCAACTTAGGCCAGAGTCAAAGGCCATCCTTTCAAAATTTGAATTATTTTTCAGGTGAATCAATATGGACAAGAAAGTTCAGAAAACTCAGGATCTGCTTCAGAAGCCACAGGAATCAAAGCTCGTTGCTAATATGAGAGCCATTAAGAACAAGATAATGGTGATGAGTGGAAAAGGAGG
>MVQW01000306.1 GCA_002067265.1 Methanomethylovorans sp. PtaU1.Bin073
CAGCGGAAAGAATATGAATGGAGAAAGAGGAATTAACAAATGTGTAGTAAGCAGATTGATATCTGTTTGCTACTATACACGACGACATAAATGCTCAGCCTCGTTAACTCGCAGCTCTCCTGAGATCAGTTTGGGCAGTAGCGTATCACGCAGTTCGGCGAGGGTGCGGGGTTGTACTTTGATTTCCCGATGCTCAAAGTCAATTAGCTATGCCTCAAAATCACGATATTTTATTGGAATTAACCAACATAGAATAAGAATACATTATCATATGACCACAAAAATACATGGATATTACTTAGATGCTTAACATTATTATAGTCAATAGTTCTTACTTCTTCAACTATATTTATCAGCATTCATTTGGCAATGATTTCTCACCTCATCGACCCAGCGTTCATACCAATGCCACGTCTTATCAGCAACTATTGTTCCATATCCTTTCCCAGAATTCTTGGCATCCAAAGATTGCCAAAGTAGAGTATGATTATGCATAGTGAACTTTGGATAACCTTCATTTTTCATCAGTTCAACAATCTGCTTAGGCAGATACTTGTTCTTTTCAGTTTCTTTAATGACTACATAATCTTTATTCACTGCTTCAGCTAATGGCGAATCGCTTTTAACAAATTCAATTACTCTATCTGCTTGTCCTTTACTATTAGCTGTCTTAGGAATAAACAAAATGCGATACGCATATCGTTGGTTTCCAAATTCTTCATCCGTTAGTTTGTCATCAAAATCTTTGATAAAGCTTTGAATATGCGCAGGAAGGTCGTGATGCTCTTCGAGCATTTTCTTTTGCTCAGTGTTAATAGTAGAGAATTGAAGACTAAATGAGAGATGCTGTTCTATTCCCAGATTTGGATCAAATAATTTCTTGATATAATCATTGTAATTTAAACAGCAAGCCTGAAATCTGGCACTTAAGATGTCATCAATTTTTGTAGTCATCTGATGCTCTATTTCATGTCTTAAACCAATTAAGAAACGTAAATTATTTGCAGTATCTTTATCAATAGGACATTTTTTTTCATTTAGGCAACGTTCAAGTTCCCAGTACTTTAAAGCACCGTGTTTCTTCTTGTCGAATATCCTTTTTTTCCCCTTTTCTGTGAAATATCTATATTCAATTTTAATACTTCGATAGTAGGCGTGAAGAAGATAAGTCCATGCAATAATCATCAATACAACATATGTTTCGGACTTAAAAGTGATATTAGGATTGTTAAAGATTTGTACAGCAGCAAGTGCAGCCTCTCTGGATTTTTTAACAAGCTCAGATTTGATAGAACCAATGCGTCTGTTTCGTTGTTTGGTCATATCTAAACCTCTAAATACGGCTTGCGATCAATGACTGCTGCATTAACTTTTGTCCGAAGAAGCTCTAAAAAATCACCTTCTCTCTCAAGCAAAAGCACTATTTCTTGTAAAGTACAAAGAACAACTACTTTTTGTTGCAGTGAATCCTTACAGGTAGACACTGCCGGACTTGTAAAGTTAGATGCCGATATAATAATCGCACGACTTTCAGCGCGATGATATACACGTAGAAGATGTTGAGAAATTTCAGGAACACCGATTGGACTGTCCCACCATTTCATTTCAACAAAATAGAGATGACTATCAACTTCAATAACACCGTCAATTTGCTCTATAATTCCTTCTCCATTATCACCTGTAAGTGTAAATGCTTCACTAATCAGGATTCCATAGGCATGAAATAGCGAATTCAAGACACTTTCCAGCTTTTTGCCTCGCTTTTGTTTATCCTTTTCAGAGAACAGAGAGAATAATTCACCTTTTAATTTTTCAATATTCTCTTTCTTTTTGCGTATTTTTTCAATTTCAGCATGTTTCCTAGCTAAATTATCTTTTTTTTCGGATTCGCATTCATTTGCCATTCGAGTAAAGCTGTCTTTTACATTCACTAAATTCCTTATTTCTGCAACTAATCCTTTTGCTATTAATTGATCATTCGACCAGCATGAAGAAAAAGCCTCAAATTCAACTACCCTTTTCAAAACTTCCCTGCGCTCTCTTAAATATCTGTCTCCACTTTCATTAATTTTGGTTAAAATTTGCCGAGTGATTTCAAATTTGTCGATGCTATCTTTGTTTTGCTTCCATTGCTCAAATAGAGTCTGGATTAAACTGAAAGGCACTCCTGCACCTTGGAAAAACAGAAATACGTCGTTTTTGCTTTTGTTTAGGCGTGGAATAGTATTGATAAGAAGGTTCATCAAATCAGGCGGATAGTGAAAAATATTATCCATTTTCATATTTAACATCCCACTAATTTTTCAGCTTCTTTCACTCGCAGCTCGCCTGAAATCAGTTTGGCTAGCAGGGTGTCTCGCAGTTCGGCGAGGGTACGGGATTCAGCATCATTTGCCTTCATTACTGCAATTATTGAACTTGCAAATTCCCCAAAACGTTCAGCTATTTTGGAGGATGGTATCGCAACCATAAACTGATTAAGGCTTTCAGCTGGCACACGTTGACGCCCACTTGTACCTGTCATGTTTGAAATAGCAAAGGCTCTAAATACTTCTGTACGCGCAAGGAAGTAAGCAAACTCAGGCGGTAAGGGCTCTTTTGGAGATAGTACAATGTACTCAGTAGAACCCCAACCAACTTGTCTTTCTTCAAGAAAGTCAACAAAGCACGTTTTCCCATTCTCAAGACAAGGTGTGATACGTGCAACCAACGTGTCATTGTTTACAAATTTCATCCCTGAACCAAACTCACGTTCATAATATTGCAGCGCCCTGGCTGAAGTTGTTGGCATGTTTCCCATATCCAAGTATGGAGCTATCTCACCCTTACGCAATGATCTGGATGGATTCACCTGTATTGCCTCTGGCAATGCTTTGACATTCCACCCTTCCGGCACCTCCCCCAGCTCCGTCTCCTCAAAGTTATCCGGGAACAGGTCAGCGATCTCCTCCGGCAGCCCGGTATCCCGACCCTCTGCTTTAGCACGCACCGGGTCGAAGTCCACGAACCATGACTTGAAGATAGCCCGCGCCATGGCTTCCAGTGTTTCATTCATCCGGCGGTTCAAATCGATTTTTGCAGAGAAATTGAAGTACAAATCACCAACAAATATTTGTGTTTGCCTATCTGGAATGGGCAACATCAATTTATCGAAATCACCCTTCTTAAAATGAGGAATAAGAGTTCCCACGTGCAACTGCTCTATCTGCTTCTGCACATAATCTGTACGAAGAATCGCAAAAAGATATTTTGGATATATTTTATTCTCATCAGCTCGAATTGCTACCATATCCTGTGCAATGCAGAAGTCTACAGGGTTTGGCACCATACAGACACGTCCAGGAGTCCCTTTTGTCACAAACAGCAAATCCCCCGGTTTTGGATGGCCACGGAACCATGTATCATAAGTCTTCTTGTCAACAAATCGAACTTTTTCATATGCTGGATACAACAGATTGTTACTAATACAATTCGTTGCAATCAGAGGTATTCCTTCAGAAGCTGTTGGACATGTTTTGCCACGATTATCAACAATTTCAGTTAGTAAGGTTGCAAATGGTTGAAAGTCAAAGTCCATCCAACAACACCTCGAAATATTTATCATAAAAATGCTCAAACTTGCACCCAACATCCATCTGCTGTAATGCAAATATGATCATCTATTCTCCTCCAGTTCTCCCCGTTCATTTTTATGTTTCATGGGCAATTGTCCAGCAGGCTGTTGGACTAAGGGGTCATGTGAAGAAGAAGCAGGTGTTTCAGCACAGGAAAACTTAGAAGAGGCGATACAACGTTCTTTGCGCCCTTGCGGCTTTGCGCCTTTGCGTTTATTTACCTTAGATGCACTTATTACCCTATTTATTACCATGATATTCACATTGATTCTTGTTTGTATGCTTCTACCCACCTATCATATGTCCTATCATCTATTGTTCCTGTCACAGTCTTTAATAAGTTTTTTAATTTTGATCTCCAGACGTCTTTTTTCCTGTGCCTGTGCACCTTCAAGTTTTTCTACTCGGGAAAGTGCTTTTGCAAGATAACTTTTAGCTGTATTGAGATCCACCGCACTGAAGAAGATCGCAACATGCAGGTATAGTTCCGGATCATCACCGAACTTTTTGCTGACCCTCTTTGCCAGGCTTTTCATGAGTTCAAATTCTCTGCGATCTTGCAGTTCCATAAGATAAACTGAGAACAGATCAAATTGTTGCGGCATGTTTTCTGTCAGAAACTGCAACTTCTCATCATCGTTCATTGCAAAGAACTCACTTTCGATACGTGTCTTTTCCATTTCATCGTCAGTGAACTTTCTCTCACTCTTCAGAAGAAGCTGGTCCACATCTTCCTCAGAAAGG
>MVQW01000307.1 GCA_002067265.1 Methanomethylovorans sp. PtaU1.Bin073
ACTACTTTTAGACCAATGAAAATAGCCGTAAGCAAGAAGACCATACCTGCAAACAGCTCCAGTTCAAGTGAGTGATAATCCATGATCTTCTTTATGAAAAAACTTTCCTTGACATATAGCCCATTTATATATCCATAAGCACCGAGATAAAGACCTGTTGCAAAAAGCTGGCTCCCAATGACTGTAAGCATACTTGCTAATATGAAAGAATGAAGCCTGGTCTCAGCCACATTTCCCATGCGCGGAAGTGTGAACAGCAAGGCAGCTCCTATTAGAAACACGAAAGTACCAGGTATCAGAAGGAAAGATACCGGACGATAAAGCATCATGAACCGGACATGCCTCCAGCCGTCATGCAAAGACCTAAGCTTGGATGGAGAATCCCGTAAATCATAAGAGATCGGAACTTCCTTTATGCGTAGACCTTTATCTGCTGCTTCTATCACCATCTCTGAAGCTAACTCCATACCATGGCTTTTGAGATTCATCTTTTCAAGAGCTTCACGCGTGAAAGCACGCATTCCGCAATGAGCATCTGAGATCCTCGTACCAAAAAGAACATTCAACATCCATGTAAGGACAGGATTACCTATATACTGGTGTAACCAGGGCATTGCGCCCTTTTTTATGTTACCCCTTAGCCTGCTTCCAATTACAAAATCAGCCTCACCGCTCAAGAGCAGATCAAAGAACATGGGTAGTTCATTGAGATCATAAGTGTTATCAGCATCCGCTATAGCTATGTAATCACCAGTTGCCCTTGCAAGCCCTTTCAGATATGCATTGCCATAACCTTTTACCGAAGGAATAACCACTGCACCCATGGAAGTGGCAATTTCCGCAGTCTTGTCAGTAGAATTGTCCACCACAATAATTTCACCATCAAGACCATAATTCTTGAAAAATGACTGAGCTTTCAGTATGCAGGTCCTTATAGTGGATTCTTCATTCATTGAGGGCATTACAATGGAAACCCGTGGCATGCATTCCCATATAACTTACCATTACATAATATTTGTCATATTATGAACCAATAAAATGAACTTTTGCCCATCTGCTAATTTTTTAGAACTATGAAAATATTAAGAAAATATAAGTATTAGTCAATACGTATTGATATAATAGAATGGATGAGCTAAAAAAATTGGTATTTGGGATACGAGGAGTTGACGAAATAACTGGCACTCTTAAATCCCCGTCAACAATATTGTTAGCTGGTACCGCAGGTGTAGGCAAGACCAGCTTTTGCCTGCAAATGTTGTCTAATGCTGTAAAAAATGGTGAAAAAACACTATACATCCCATTCACAACGGAATCACCTGAAAAGTTGAATATGTACTTTTCTACTATGAAATTCTTCGATAGTAGAGTTACCATTCATCCAATAAACAGGTCTATGTCTGAGAAGGATCCTTTAAGCACATTAATTGATATTGGAAATGTAGTCGGGTCATCTAAACCAGATAGAATAGTCATTGACCCGGTAACACCTCTTGGATTTGGCTTTATAGAGCCTGAAAAAAGAAGATTTTTTTATACACTCGATTCTATGATACAGGAATGGAAAGCACTTGTAGTTCTTACCGGAGAAATGCTGAAAGAAGAATTACATGAATCCGTCATAAGTCACCTCGTTGATGGCATAATATATCTCTCAAGAGAAGATAGGGGATTAAGAGCAGGTAACTTTCTGGAAGTTCTTAAGCTAAGAGGGATTGACCCCCAGAAAAACACAGAAAACATATATCGAAAATATCGATACAGAATGAATACTGAAGGATTTAGTATGATCTCCTACTCGCAAGAAAAGGAGACAATAACTAATTTGTCTGAAAAGGTCAGTTCTGGAATTCCTGCACTTGACAAACTATTATACGGAGGACTATTTAGTGACAGTAGCACTTTAGTCACAGGTAAACCGGGTACAGGAAAAACAACACTAGGAATGCAATTCATTTTGAATGGACTTGATCAGAAAGAACCCTGTATTATCGTTAATTTTGAAGGCTTACAGAATTCACTTTTCCATGAAGCAAGAAGGCACGGATGGGAAATAGAGAAATACATTGAAAATGGACTACTGAAAGTCATTTCTGCAGATCCGCAGAGCATGTGGCCTGAAGAGCATGAGACGTTGATCAAAGAATATGCCAGAGAGATGAATGCTAGAAGGCTGTTCTTTGACGATATATTTAACCTTGAAATCATGCTGCCTGATCAGTTACAATTAAGAGGATATCTCTATTCCCTGCTTAGGTATCTGAAAGCACAAAATGTCACATCTGTATTCACTATACCCAGATCATCGAGTAGCATTACAGAAAATACAAGAATAGATGCAGAATTTCTGATGGACAACATAATCATATTAAGAAATTCAGAAGGGGGAAGAAGATACATGTGTGTGTCAAAAAGCAAAGGTACGCAGCACATGCCCAACCCCCTGGAATACGCAATTACTGAAAGAGGAATAAAATTAAGGTCTGATACACTGGTATAAATCAAAGCTTTATAAATTGTGTATCATACGCTCTACATTTACACCCAGTTCGGTTAGCCTATAATTATCTTCTTGCTTTTCTATCAGTTCTTTTTCTACTAATTCTTCAATGATTTTATCTACAGATGGCCTGAAAATATGCATTGTCTTTGCTATGCGCTCTGCATCCATATCTTTTTTTGATCCGAGAAGAGACAATAATTTCTTTCTGTTATTGTTACCTGTAACAAATCCTACAAGTTCTTCCATTGTTCAACCCCTTTTATTATATTTTATAACAATCAGTTGTATGTAGGTATTCTGATTTAAACTGTTTCGATCATTTTTAGCTGGACATGGGGAATAAGTTTATTAGTACCTACACATTATTAGTGCTTGGCAGGCTAGTCCGGATAGTCCGGCGTCATCTATAACCCGAAATCGCCGATATGCGGGGGACGAAGCCGATGGAAGATGTCTGGATCATTCTCAAACCTGGGGTTTCAACTGAGAAACTCCGTCCTGCTTGGATGATGTTGATATAAAAGCTTGTTGGAGAACATGTTTGTATATCTTGATCGCGGGGACCAGTTCAGGCCCGGAAGGGAGCAGACCAACCGTGAACAAACGTCGCTTGTAGGGTTGCGGGGTGGAGGCGAGACTGCAGACCACTTGTGCATGTGAATGGCAGCAACCTGAGGCGTGCCTGCCACTTTATGGAAAAGCGTTAAATACATAGATAACGTTAGGAACGAAAATCGGGAAAGAGTTTATTTTCGTGACGAGATAGCCAAGCCCGGTATGGCGCAGGATTGCTAATCCTGTGGTGCCCCGCACTTCGGGGGTTCGAATCCCCCTCTCGTCGTATAATTATACAGAACTACCACATTGGATGAGATTATGGTCGAAAAAAAGGTAATTCTTCCTGTGCTCCAAAATGAAAAGAAAGTTACTGTAAACCATTCTACTACTGGATGTGGTGGATGTAGCTCAAAGAGTTGTAAAGGAGGAGGACTGGGAATTTACCCGGGATCTGAAAAAGAAGTGGTATTTAGAAATGTCTTCCTTTATACAATAATGGGATTGATAATATTCATCACTACGTAT
>MVQW01000308.1 GCA_002067265.1 Methanomethylovorans sp. PtaU1.Bin073
GTACGTACTTTCTCCAGATCTGCCGGGTGAATCATGTCACCATATATCATTTTACCTGAAAGGAAATCCTGAACTGAAAAGCCAAAACGTTCTATGTTCTTTGAAACGAATTGTACTGGCCAATCTTTTTCAGGACTCCAGATAAATACTACTGCCGGACTGTCATTTATCACAGATTCTAAAACTTTAAGTATCCTGCGGGTCTCGAGTAATTCCTCATCAAGAAGTTTTCTTTGTATAAGTTTCCACATTCCATCAAAAAGTAATGTAAGCTGCTTAACATCCGAACTATTATAATCTTCTAATTTATTGGCCACAGCAGCAACCGCTACTACTTGATCTCCATCTTGGACTGGTATGTTTATATAACGACTAATCTTGATATCCTTATCAACATCTTTGAGTAAACCCGAACCTAAGAAATTGTTGTTCATGATGGGTTCTCTTTCCCTGATAGCTTCTCCCCATATACCGGCAGATTTTACAGGGAATTCCCAAGAATTCATTTCACCATTTGGTTCCTGTGAGGGAAATGCATACATTTCCAAGTTTTTTCCATCTTCTTGTAGCAGACCAAGATAACCGATTTGGCTATGCGTTAATCTCACAGCTTTTTCAAGAGCAAATTCTACAATCTCTGATATTGAGGAGTCACTTCTTTCGTAGAGTTCAAGAAGTGCTTCCAGACGCGCTTCATTCAGATGTATACGTTCCTCAGTCCCTTGAAGTTCAGTTACATCCTGAATAAGCCCAAGTCCCCCTACAAAAGAACCCCCTTCGGATATTATAGGAGAAAACTCTGCCTTGATGGAAAATTTATTTCCCACGGGAGAAATGTATTCTCCTTCAAAATGACCAGATTCTCCCAGAAATACAAGATCAATAGCTGCTTTAAGAGAACCTTCACCTGCATATTGAAGGATGTTAAGACCTAATACCCTGCTTTTAGGTGCAGCAATTATTTTTAAACAGATATTATTGCAGTTGATAATTGTACCATTTTCATCAAAACAAAGGATGCCTAGAGGGGATTTTTCAAATAATATGTGATATTTTCGTTTTAAATGTTCCAAAGTGTGTTGTGATTTCTCTTTTTCAGTATTATCAATTATTAGACCCTGGAAACGTGAAATATTTCCGTCGGCATCCCTCTTTAAAAGAGACCTTTCAGTTACGTATCTTACTTCTCCGGATTTGGTGAGAATCCTGTAGACAAGGGTAAAATAAGATATATTGCCCTTCTTAACAAGTTTTTTGACTTCTGAGCTGATCTTATCATAATCATCCGGGTGAACAATATCAGCATAATCAAGTTCACCTGACATTAATTCCTCAGGAGTGTATCCAAATTGTGTGATATTTGCAGAAACCCATTCAACTGACCATCTTTCATCCACTCTCCACATGAAAGGGATCACAGGACTCACTTTATATAATGCCTCTAGTTTTTTTAGAGTATCAGGATCCTCCGGTAGATAATATTCAGCACGTTTCTTTTCATACTCAAAAAGTATTGTACTTTTGGAAATTTTAGCTACCTCCAAGGATATAAAAGTCTCTGCATTGTGAAAATATAGGTAATATTTGCTATTAATCTAAGAAACTAAAAACTACATATATATAGATATCGGGTTGAGTAAAAATGTAGAAGTATAAAATCATTTTGTACTACATAAGATAAATAAGTAGTATGATTATATAATTAAAAAACAACTCATACGACTTTTATATTTTATTTTCTCTTTTAGAAATATCTATCCAATGATAGGACAAGAGGGAAAAGTATAAATATTGATTTTTAATGACAACTGCCATTTTGACCAAATAACTACAAAAAAGAGATCCTATTTTATCAGCCCTTATGAAAAAATATATATACTTAATCTTAACTATGACTTTTGTCAGTAAAAAATGAGACTGAATATATTAGAGAATGTCTATGGAGACTCTCAATGACTTTTATGTGCATAATTGCCTGCAGGATCTTTGAGGACGAGATCATACATCTTATTAGAAACGATCCTGAAATTATAAAGGTTTTAGTTCAGGATAGACCGGATGCTGCAGGTATACTCAAAAAATTATCAGACAATTCCATTTCTCACACCGTTTGTTCAGCAAATGAAATAGAGAACCTGGCACACAATGAAAAAGAAACTAATTATTTTCTTGTTTTGAATATCCTTGGTTTTTCCCTTGATGCATCCCCTCAGTTATTGAAGGAAAGTGTCTACAAGGAAGTTGGCAGCATGTCCAAGTATGCTGATACTATTCTTATATTCTACGGATTGTGCGGAAATGTACTTGGCAATATAAACAGGGACTTTGCACACCTTTCATGTCCTGTGCACATTCTGAGAGAAGAAGATGGCGAGGTAATCGATGACTGTATAGGCGCTTCTCTCGGAGGGAGAAAACCTTATCTTAAAGCTTTGAAAGAAGCTGGTGGGGAGGGTATTTATTTCCTTACACCCATGGGAGCCGCTTTTTGGAAAGAAATGGCTGTAATTGCCCGTCTCACAAATGATCCTGATAATACCGCAATGACCAAGATAGTTTTTGATTATGCAGGATATAAGAAAGTAGGCAAGATCAATACTGGTCTTCCTTATGAGAAAAGTTTCAATGAAAAGGTCGAGGAGTTTGCACAAGCCTTTGAGTTTCAAATAGTCGATATGCAAGGCACAGTGAAGATTGCTGAGCAATCATACCAAGGGGCCAAAGAGGCCATCTTCAGGAAAAAGGAGAATGGATAAGAATGCAATATAGTCTTGGCATTGATGCTGGTGGTACTTACACTGATGCTGTTGTTCTCAGTAATACTGATGGTAAAGTTATGCAGACAAACAAGGCATTGACAACATATCCTGATCTTATCCATGGAATAAGAAATGCCTTAGACGGTCTTGACCAAACATTCTTGGCTAATGTAAAGATGGTCTCGGTTTCAACAACCCTTGCAACAAACACAATACTTGAAAATACCGGTTACCCTGTCGGCTTAATACTGATTGGAAAAGCAAATGTTCCCAGCGATCACAAAATAAAATATAGTATACAGGTTAGCGGCGGCCACAACAGTGCAGGTAATGAAACTGAACCCCTTAATATCCGGTCAGTTGAAGAATTCATCCTGAAAGTTAAAGATAATGTTTCTGCTTTTGCAGTTTCCTCATATTTCAGTGTCCGTAACCCCAAACATGAACTACAGGTAAAGGACAGTGTAATAAAACTTACCGGCCTGCCAGTTGTTTGTGGACATGAACTGTCCCAAGACCTTGGAGCCTATGACAGAGGTGTGACAGCTTATCTGAATGCACAGTTAATACCCATAGCTAATCAATTTATGGTAGCTGTGACAGCAGAGATCAGAAGAAGGAACATTGAAGCAAAGCTCATGATGCTCAAGTGTGATGGATCTGTAGTGGGCATAGAAGAAGCTCTTAAAAAACCTATTGAATCTATTTTTTCAGGTCCTGCCGCCAGTTTACTGGGTGCTTCTCATCTTTCAGGTTTTAGAACCTGTGCAGTAGTTGATGTAGGGGGGACAAGCACTGATGTCTCTATGATATCTGAAGGCCTTCCTGAAATATCAAATTCAGGAGCAATTGTAGGCAAATGGCAGACAAAGGTCAAGGCACTAAAGATGGAAACTTCCGCTATGGGAGGAGACAGTCATGTGTGGATGCTAAATCATGAGATCCATATAGGACCTCGCAGGGTCATGCCCTTATGTCTTGCTGCGATGAAATATCCGGAGATAAAAGAAAAACTTAAGATGAAACAAACGATCCTCAGAAACCAGATCGGGGAAAACATACAGCCTACAAAGTTTTTCATGAAGAGCGGAAAAAAGCCAGATGAACTTAGTCCTGAGGAAAAAGATCTTTTCGAACGTCTTAGTGACAGTCCCTCTTCGGTAAGTGAGATATACTGGAACGAAGACCGTATGCCAAGCCCCATGACTATGGATATGCTTATCCAGAAAAGACTTGTGAAAACCATAGGTTTTACTCCCACTGATGCTCTTCATGTTTTGAGAGAATATGACCAATGGGATGCGGAAGCAGCAGAAATAGGTGCAGATGTACTAGCCACATTCACAGGCATTGATAAGTTGGAATTATGTTCCAATGTGAAGGAACAAGTGGCATTTAATATGGCTCTGAACCTAGCTGCCTTTCTTCTTGAAGGTGTTGACAGAGAAGAAATAAAAAAAATAATCAAAGGGAACTTTGCTGCAGGTATCAAAGTGAAAATGCCCGTGGTATTACTGGGAGGACCAGTAACTGCCTACAAGAATGACCTTAGGAAGTATATAGAATCTATTATCGTTGTTCCTGAACATTCCAGTGTAGGAAACGCTGTTGGAGCACTTATGGGTAAAAGTATCAAAAGACTTGAGGTACTCGTAAAAGCCTCGCTCACGGAGTCAAAATACAATCTGAAACCTGAAGCTTACATTGTATTCTATCCGGGCGGCAGAAGAGAATTTACCTCATATACAGAAGCTTTGGAACATGCAGAAAAGATTGGGGCTGAACTTGTGATGGAGTATATGTCATTTTCCGGATTGGATAATACTAAAGTGAAGATAGACATGAGCCGTACGGACATAAGCCTGGAAGACGGCACCACACCTCTGGAAACAAAACTAGATTTCCTTGGAGTAGGGATAGTAAAAGGCGAAGTGAACAACTGAACAGCCATCAAAGGCATTTGAATTAACTTCAGAATTTAAGATGGGAGGAAAAATGCAATATAGTCTGGGTATTGATGCAGGTGGTACTTACACTGATGCAGTCATTATAAGAAACTCTGATAGGAAAGTTGTGGCTTCACACAAAGCCCTTACAACTTATCCTGAAGTGATCACTGGTATTGAAAACGCTATTGATGGCCTGGATCCAAAATACTTGAAGGACATAAAGCTTGTCTCAGTTTCTACAACTCTTGCAACTAATACGATACTTGAGAAAACAGGCTATCCTGTAGGCCTGATTCTTGTCGGCAATTATGTGGTGCCTGAAGAAACATCTATTGAAAAATACATCATGGTTAAAGGAGGCCATACTGCAACCGGAGCCGAAGCGGCCGCTCTTGATATGGATGCAGTGAAAGAGTTTGTGGAAAAAGTAAAGGATGAAGTATCTGCTTTTGCAGTTTCTTCTTATTTCAGCGTGCGAAACCCTGAACATGAAATTCATATAAAAGATTACATAGTAAAAACTACTGGCATGCCTGTAGTATGTGGGCATGAACTATCCCAGAGTCTGGGAGCCTATGAAAGAGGTGTAACAGCATACCTCAACGCCCAGCTTATACCCATAGCCACACAGTTCATAAACGCCATTATTTCTGACATTGAGAGAAGAGGTATTAATGCAAAGCTCATGATGCTGAAATGTGATGGTTCGCTGATAAACATCAAAGAAGCCATAGAAAGACCCATAGAATCCATATTTACAGGACCTGCAGCAAGCCTTGTAGGAGCTTCTTTCCTTTCCGAGAGAGATACATGTGCAGTAATAGATGTAGGAGGTACGAGCACTGATGTTTCCCTGCTGTATAAAGGGCTGCCTGAACTTTGCGAAGAAGGCGCTAAAGTGGGTGGCTGGAATACGAAAGTGAAAGCTATCCGGATGGAAACTTCCGCTATGGGAGGAGACAGTCACGTATGGATTAAAAACAGGAAGTTAAACATAGGTCCTCGCCGAGTAATACCATTATGCGTTGCTGCTGTGCAGTATCCTGGTTTTAAAGACACTTTGAAAATGGGACGCACCCCTGCAAGAGTAGAGCTGGGGGAAAATGTGCAACCCACAAAGTTCTTTGTGCGTACAGGAAAGGAACCCGTAAAGATAAGTCCCTATGAACAGGAGATACTCAATACAATTGGCAAAGAACCAGTATGCATAAGCGATATTTACTGGAAATTCGGGCATCCTGTTTCAGTAGAACATCTGGACTACCTCATCCAGAAGAGGCTTGTACAAGCCATTGGATTCACACCCACAGATGCTTTGCATGTATTGGGTGACTACAATGAATGGGATAGGGAAGCTTCAGTTATAGGTGCAACTATTATGTCAAGACTTGTGCATATGAGCGAGGAGGAACTCGCGGAGCACATAAAGAAAGAAGTTGCATATAATATGGCCTTGAATCTGATGTCCTTTATGCTTAAGGGAGTCGACAGTAAAGAGATAGAAAAGATACTAAGGGGTGATTTCTTTTCTAAGTTCAGGCTTTCTGTACCTGTGGTACTTCTCGGAGGACCTGTAAGGGCTTATGTGGAAAAGATGCAAAATATCATCGATGCAGAGATAATACTGCCACCTTTTGCGGAAGTGGGTAACGCTGTAGGTGCATTAGTAGGTCAGGGCGTCAAACGGATCGAAGTTCTTATTAAAGCTGTGTACAGGGAGAAACAGAGACTTTTCCTTGTCTTCACACCCGGAGGATTCGAGGAATTTTCGACTCATGGAGAAGCTCTTAAGTATGCAGAAAATATGGGTGAAAATCTGGTCATGGAGTACATGAGAGAAGCAGACATGGATTGGAGCGATGTAAAAATAGACATGTCCAGGGAAGATATAACGCTGCATGAAGGCAGCCCCATCCCCATAGAAACAAAGCTTGTATTTCTGGGAGTGGGAAGCCTCAGGATCAATAACAGATCTTGATCTTCTTCCCTTATTTAGGCATAACTCGTACAAACGCAAAATATAAATAGTAGGTTGAAGGATTACTCTTTACTAAATGGAAACCGGATCAGGTTGATCAAATGGACTCTAAATCCGTTCAGCCGGGTTAAATTCCCGGGGTTTCCGCCATTTCCATTTCTCTAAATATTGATTCATTTCTATTTTGTAATCTGTATTTTTGCTATTGTTCTTTCATCAAACCCTCGGATAATTATAAATACTACTTTCTTCTAGCAAAAAATATAAATAGAGGACTGTGAGACATGAATATAATCTTAATTAATACAAAGAAGGTAAAATAAAATGTCACTGAAGAAAGAGAACAACTGGATATTGCTGTATATGGGCTTATAGAAGATTCTTGAACGGTCGTAGCGTATAAAGGAGCTGAAAGCATGAAGAAAAAATTACTTGAATCCTTAATTAATGATACTGATATGTGGGTATCAAGAACCGGATTGCTACATGGCATACGGGAATTTAATGTATCTCAACGTTTTATTCATATAGTAACCGATTGTGGAGAGACTTTTGACATTAGGAACTCGAGGTCCAGCCGTTCGGCAAGGTCTCTGAGACTTAGGAAGTTCAAAAAACCCTGCAAACACTGTCGCGTTTCTGACATGAAGGTCAATGAGTTCTTGCAGAAAACCTCCAGGGAAAGTAAAACGAAATCTGTAAGAGTAACAGAAATTCCATCATCTGTAAACGTATCTATTCCTGTTCAAACTGAGAGACCAGTGGTCTCTGTTCCATCCATCCCCAGAGTTCAGTCTGAAATACCTCCTATGATGAAGGCTCAGAAGAAAACTGAAAAAAGGGTAGAAGGCCAAAATATAAATACATCTAAGAAACCCGTGCCTTCTGGTACAAAAACAAAAAATGCAGGTTTCACCCAGAGCCAAAAGGACAGAATAGTCTCGCTGCTTGGACCTGACGAAATGATTTCCTTCTCAAAAGAGAAGCGTTCATTTCAGGAACTTGAAGTCACCCTCATTAACAAAAGAAAAGAAGACCTGCGTGAAGTGTATGAAGACAGCAGGGAAAACCTTCTGGGAAAACTGGAGCGCCAGATCACTGAATTCTTTGTGGACAGAGGTTTCATGGAGATCAAATCCCCTATTCTGATACCTTTCGAGTATATGGAAAGAATGGGAGTAGGTGAAGATACAAAACTTTCCCAGCAGATATTCCGAGTGGATGAAAACATGTGCCTTCGCCCCATGCTTGCTCCTGGCCTTTATAATTATCTGTACAAGTTCGATAATGTCCTTCCTGATCCTATACGCATATTCGAGATAGGACCTTGTTACAGGAAGGAATCTGATGGTAAGAGCCACCTTGAAGAGTTCACAATGCTCAACTTCTGCCAGATGGGATCAAAATGCACCCGGGAAAACCTGATACTTCTCATTCAGGATTTTCTGGACTTCCTGAACATAGAGCATGAGATTGTCTCTGACAACTGCATGGTATATGGAGAAACTATAGATGTGCTCCATAAAGACATGGAACTCTCTTCTGCAGTTGTAGGACCCATCCCTCAGGACATAGACTGGGGTATAAATAAACCCTGGATGGGAGCCGGATTCGGACTGGAAAGGCTGCTTAAAGTCATGCACAATTTCAAGACCAT